>JAUIJG010000002.1 GCA_030431355.1 bacterium | reverse complement strand
AGGTGCCACCATAATTGCTCTTGGAATGATAATCGCATCTGCCATTCATGGTTAGAGATTTATGACCTATGCGTTGCTGATTACGGCCTTTGTCATTTCAACCTGTGGTCTTATATATGAGTTGATTGCCGGAACCGTTGCCAGTTATCTACTGGGTGATTCGGTTACGCAGTTCTCAACAATCATCGGAGTCTACTTGTTCTCCATGGGAGTAGGCTCTTATCTATCCAAGTTTGTCGAGAAAAACATAGTTCTTACTTTCGTACAAGTTGAGCTATTGGTGGGAGTTGTCGGAGGATCATCCGCCGCAATTCTCTTCTTCATGTTTGAGTATGTAGACAACTTTCGTATTCTTCTTTATACCATCGTCGGTATCATAGGCATTCTTATCGGGCTTGAGATTCCATTATTGATGCGGATCTTGAAAGACAAGCTTGAGTTTAAAGACCTTGTGTCTCAGGTCTTTACTTTCGACTATGTCGGCGCTTTGCTCGCTTCTCTGGTATTTCCACTGGTACTGGTTCCCTATCTGGGTCTGGTCCGGTCCTCTTTTCTATTCGGTATATTCAACGTGCTTGTCGGCTTGTGGACCCTGCACCTTTTTCGAAAAGAGCTTCCCTGGATAAGCAGTATGAGAGCCATAGCACTTATTCTCGTTGTCGGTCTTGCTTGTGGATTCGCGTTCTCCGAGAGACTCGTGAAGTTGGCTGAGACCTCCAGTTACCATGAACATATTATCTACTCCAGATCCTCTCCCTATCAGCGAATTGTTATAACCGGGGGAAAGAGAATAAAGCTGTTTTTAAACGGCAACCTTCAATTCAATTCCCAGGATGAGTATCGGTATCATGAAGCGCTGGTGCATCCGGCCCTGGGCTCTTTGCCCGAGGCCAGGCAGGTTCTCATTCTTGGTGGCGGAGACGGTATGGCCGCCCGGGAAGTGTTGAAGTATCCGTCGGTGGAGAAGATTACCCTGGTTGATCTTGACCCGGCCCTCACCAATCTGTTTTCGCGCCAGAGACTGTTTAAAGAGTTGAATCAAGGTAGTCTCAGCGATCCAAGGGTGGAAGTGATAAACAAAGATGCTTTTGTCTGGTTGAGGTCTTCTTGTAAAACCAAGTATGATCTTGTGGTGGTGGATTTCCCCGACCCCAGCAATTTTTCCCTGGGCAAACTTTATACCGATACTTTCTATCGCTCATTGAAATCTGTTGTTAATCCGGATTCTTTGATTGTTATCCAGAGCACCTCTCCTTATTTTGCCAAGAATTCATTTTGGTGCGTGGTCAGTACACTCCAGTCGGTGGGATTCAAAACCACTCCCTATCACGCCTATGTGCCTTCTTTCGGGGACTGGGGCTATATAATCGCGTCCACGAAAGACTTTCAGTTCGGGCACAGATACCCGGACGGTTTACGCTATATCTCGTCGGAGAGCTTGCCTCCGATGCTCCAGTTTTCGGAGGACATGAAGCCGACGGTTAGTGAGGTCAACAAGCTCAACAATCAGTCTCTGGTTCATCTCTTCGAGCGTGAGTGGGACGAGTATGCCGAAACGTATTAAAAGAGCCACGTTCTTAAAAGGGATGCTCGGTTTCGGCTTGATGGCTTCGGGTGGTATTCAGGCTTGCAATTTGCTTGGTCGAGATCACAGCTTCCCTGTGAGAATGCTGGGACCGTCCATGGAGTTTGGACATCTTCTTCGAGACGGTGCCATCAAAGCAGGCGCCGGCAAATTTGAGAGCGAGAGCACCGGAGTTACCATTATCGGGGCCGGCATCTCAGGTCTATCGGCTGGATGGTGGCTTAAAAAACAGGACTTCGATGATTTTCAAATTCTTGAGTTGGAAGAGGAGCCCGGTGGCAACTCTCAGTCGTCAAAGAATGAGATCAGTGCATTTCCCTGGGGCGCGCATTATATTCCCCTTGCAAACAAAGAGTCGGAATATGTTCGCGAGATTTTCAAAGAGTTCGGCATTATCGAGAGCGAAGATGAGACCGGACTGGCAAAATACAATCCTCTCTATCTCTGCCACGATCCGGAAGAGAGACTTTTTAAGGATGGCTCTTTTCAGGAAGGTCTGGTTCCGAAAAGAGGTCTCAGACCCGATGAACAGGAAGATATAGAGAGATTCTTTAAAAAGATTGTCGAGTTCAGGGGAAGGAAAGGACGAGACGGCAAGCCGGTCTTCGCCATTCCCCTTGATCTCAGCTCCCGGGATGAAGAGTTTCTGCGTCTGGACCATATCTCCATGGATCACTGGTTGAAGGAGAATGATTTCAAGTCGAAGCCGCTTCTCTGGTACGTGAACTATTGTTGTCGAGATGACTATGGTACTACGGCGGACAATGTCTCCGCCTGGGCGGGGATACATTATTTTGCCGGAAGACGAGGCATCGCCAGTAATGCTGAGCAGAATGCGGTGGTTACCTGGCCTGAAGGAAATGGCTTCATGGTGCAGAAGTTCAAGGAGGTGCTCGGGGACAAAATTCATACCGGCGCTGCAGCATTTGAATTGGCCAATGTAGATAATGGCGTTCGATGCATGTATATGAAGAGAGATTCTAAGAAGGTTTATGCTCTGCAGTCGGACTATGCCATATTTGCTTCGCCAAGACCGATTTCCAAATATGTCTTAAAAGACAGGGAGTTCACCAGCGATATGGACTATATGGACTCACTCAATTATCCACCATGGATAGTGGCAAATATCAGCCTTGACCGTCTTCCTTCGGCTAGAGGCATCTCTTCAGCCTGGGACAATGTAGGCTACTACAGCGATTCTCTGGGCTATGTGGTGGCAACTCACCAGAACATCACAACCAGGAAGTCTTCGCCCACGGTGATAACCTACTATTACCCTCTGTCTCACCTCTCTTCCCGGGAGGCTCGATCAGTTTTGGCCAGCTCTTCGGCCCAGGAGTGGACAGAGATCGTGATCGGCGATATGGCGAAAATGCATCCGACAATAGAATCCCGAATCAAAGCGATCGATTTTTGGCCCTGGGGACATGGGATGATCAGCCCTTCAGTGGGCTACCTATGGGGCGCGGAACGCCGAAAGATGCTGGAGAGTAGCGGTAGGATTTATTTTGCCCATTCGGATATGAGTGGTATCTCCAATTTTGAAGAGTCTCAATATCGAGGAGTAGAAGCGGCAAAAGCAGTCTTGGCGACGAAGAATAAGGCTTATATTGGAAAGACTTTGATGATGGCGGAAGGATAAGGTAGGAGATAGATGACTGATTCGGCTATCAACCGAGATAAACCTATTGCCGGCACCGCCCAGCCCTGGCTGGCTTCTGCCCTATTTGATCTGAGCTTTATCATCGGACCTGCTTTTGTCGCTTCAATTTTTGTGATTGTCTTTCAAGAACAGATCCAGGGTTATGATTTTCTTCCTCTCTGGGCCTGGGTTGTCTTTGTCTTGATGATAGATGTGGCCCACGTATATTCCACACTCTTTCGTACCTATCTAGACCCGGTCGCTTTCAGCAATAACAGGACTCTTCTGATCAGCATTCCTGTGCTTGCCTGGGCGGTTGGTACCCTACTTTACAGTGTTGACGGAATGCTTTTCTGGCGAGCGCTTGCTTATCTCGCTGTCTTTCATTTCATTCGACAGCAGTTCGGTTTTGTTGCTCTTTATTCTCGGAAAGATTATGGTGCCGGTTTAATTTGGAACAGCTGGAACAGAAGGCTCGATGCCCTGGCAATCTACATGGCTACTCTTTACCCCATATTCTACTGGCATACTCACCTGCCCCGCAATTTCAACTGGTTTATCGCCGGAGACTTCTTTGTAGGGGTACCGGATGTGGTTTCTAAGTTTACTTTTATCGCTTACTTGCTGGTTGGTGCTGCTTATGTGCTCAAAGAGGCTGTTCAATTTCTGAAAACAGGATATTTCAATCTTCCTAAAAACCTCATCGTGGTTGGCACGGCTCTTGCCTGGTGGATTGGTATTGTCGCATTGAATTCGGATATGGCTTTTACAATCACGAACGTGATTACCCATGGAATACCCTACATAGCACTGGTCTGGCTCTATCACAATCGAGTCGGTAAAGGTGAGCGTGCCAAAGACAGCACCAAAAACAGTACTGCTTCATCCGATTCAAATCTCTCCAGGGTATCAAACTTCTTTGTCCTGATTCGAAATCTGATTCTCTCTTATCTGCCGGCTTTTCTTGTCTTTCTGGTTCTCCTGGCCTATCTGGAAGAAGGACTGTGGGATGGATTTGTCTGGCGGGAACACGGTACGATTTTCGGAATCTTTCAAGCCCTACCTGTACTGAAAGATCCGCTGGTGCTTTCCATTCTTGTTCCGCTTTTGGCCCTGCCTCAGTCCACCCACTATGTTCTAGATGGATTTATCTGGCGGATTAAAGACACGAGCAAAAGCTGGTCTATTTGAAGATCTTTTCAAATTGATTGTGTAGTTCGTTTAGCTTCTTTTCCTGACCATGTGTCTTCAAGTGCCCCGCATAACGACGAAGCGCTCTGGTGAGATTCGGGTGTCTTGTTCCTACCTGGTAGAGCATTCTGGTGGTGTCCTCTTTGACCAGATCGAATATGAAGTCTTCATCATCTTTATGCTGACAGATCTGGTGAATCATGGAAGCTCTTAAATATGTAGCGTCAGCTCGCCCGGAAACCTTGGCAAGTATTGGAAGCGCGGCTTCTATATAAGTTTCCGCTTCCTGATATTGCTCTTTCTCCAGATATAGACCGGAGAGGTCTAGAAGAGAATTGGCTAGAAACAGAGAATAGTCAGGACCTAGCTCTTCTAAAATATCAATGGATTGCAATAACATTCTCTCCGCTTCATTTAGCTCTCCGTCTTCTTCCATGATTAAGTCGGCATAAAACATCAGAGTCACGGCATGAAGCTCTTTCATCGCCTTAGTCTTTTCGTCGCTACAGACGCTAAGGACAGAATCGAGTTTGGCTCTTGCTTCTTTAAACTTCCCCAGTTTGGTCAGTACGGCTCCCATGCCCATGAGGGTGCAAGCGGAAGCGAACTCATGCTGCTTGAGACTCTCCGCTCTTTTGAGAGTCTTCATAAGCTGTCGATAAGCTTCTCTGAATTTGCCTTCTTCGTAGGCGAGACGCGCGGCCACGAAACTGGATTTCCAGATATTGCTCCCGGGGTCATTGTCTTCAATTGCATCAACCAGGCGAACTTTCATCATTGGCTTTCCCTGTTCCATACTAAATCGGTTTTGTTTTGAGCCATGCGGAGCCTCGATCTTAACCGATGGAATTGTTAACAAGCATCGTCTGGAATGATGATTGATAATAAGCAAACTGATATCTTTGTTAGGAAACGGCTGGAAGTAGTACTCGGTGAACTCCTCTTTGAAAATTCTGGTTCTAAACAGCGGATCAACATCCCAGAAAGTTGCTCTGGTGGAGGCGTCCAGGCAGTCTCAAAGTAATGATATAGCCACTGACATAGTCTGGAAAAATGAACAATCCAACCTCAAGCCTGAACAGTCAAGATTTGAGGCGATCGAGATTCTGATATCTGAGATGCAGCGGGAAACCGGCTTTGCTTCGGATGAGATCGCTGCTGTGGGTCATCGGGTGGTGCATGGTGGTCCGGATTTCATCAGAGCTCAAGTTATCGATGAATCTTCCCGAACCAAGTTGGACGAACTGGTATCACTGGCTCCGTTGCACAATAAATACGCTGTCCAGGGAATGAACTATTGCTTCGAGAACTATCCCGAGCTAACCCAGATTGCTTTATTTGATACTGGATTTCACAGTACGCTGGAGAATAAGCGCAAAGTCTATCCTCTTCCTTACAGCTGGTATCAAGAGCACGGCATAAGAAAGTATGGTTTTCACGGAATCAATCTCTCTTATTGTCTGATCCGCTTGAAGCAAATGCTAAAAGAGGGAGAGAGAAGAGATCTGGCCAATTTCGATAAAGGAAAAATCGTTGTCGCTCACCTTGGCGGAGGTTGCTCAATCACTGCGATAGAAGATGGAAAGAGTGTGGACACCACCATGGGTTTCACTCCTCTGGAAGGAATGATTATGGCTACCAGATCCGGCTCCATAGACCCGGGAATTTTAGGATATGTTTGCGATAATCTGGGGTATGACAGCCGGACGATTCAAGACATTCTAAATCGTCAAAGTGGTATCAAAGGGGTCTCCGGGTTGACCGGAGACATGCAGGAACTCCTTCTGGCCAGTGAGGCTGGTTTGGTCCGGGCTCAGCTGGCTGTGGATATGTTCGTGGATAGCGCCGTTAAACATATCGGAGCGATGGTGGCATCTCTGGGTGGTATCAATTGTTTGGTATTCACCGGGGGAATTGGAGAGAATTCGCCTTTGCTCAGGTCTCTCATCGTTGAAAGACTTGATTTTTTGAACCTCAAAATCGACCAGGAGGCGAACTCAAAGGTAGAGATCGACGGTGAAATCGGCAGCAACTCTGAATCTCCATCTGTTTTCGTCATAAAGTCGAATGAATACTCACAGATAGCCAGGGATAGTTATCTCTTGCTAACTCGTTGAGCCTTTAAATTTCCGCTTCAGCCTTCCAGGTAAACCAGGTGATGTCATGGGGGCTTTCTCCGGCTCGTCCTTGGTCAGCTGCATTTGCCTGTATCTCAAGACCAGAGTTGAATAGCGGGGATTCTTTCCAAAAACTTTCTGCGAATTTAATATCTTTGAAGTCGAACTCTTGAATAATGGTCCAAGAATAAGGTTTTTAGGGTAGACCAAAGATGAAGATAGAAAATCCGCGAAAAGTTTTAGCCGGTTTAGGAGCGATTCTTGTAATTGCTTTCATCGGGCAGTACGTGGTGGTGAATTCGCTTGAGAATCTAGACGGCAAGGACAAAGAGAGCAAGCCTGTCGAGAAGACCATCACAAAGGATTTTGATAAGTGGAATGAGTCCTGGAAAATAGCATCGGAAGCCACCAGCGAAGAGGACCTTGCCAAGGCAGAGGAGGTTCTCTCCCTCAGCTTGAAAGAGGCGGAGCGTTCCGGTAGTAAGGATTCCAGATTGGCTGCGGTTTTGAACTGCCTGGCCCAGGTCTACGAGAAGCAGCACAAATACGCTGAAGCGGAGGCGCTTTATACCAGAGTGCTGGCCATTGATGAGAAGGTGTTGGGCAAAGAGCACAGCGCGATCATCAATGATCTCGATAACCTTGGCGTGACCATGATGAAGCAGAAAAAGTACAAAGAGGCTGAAGCGTTATTTCAAAGAGCTGTGGCTCTCAATGAAAAGATTTACGGTAAAGAGCACCCCAGAACAGCGAATGATTTGAGTTACCTGGTGCTGGTCTATGATATCCAGGGCGACACAAAGAAAGCTCGGGAGAATGCTTCAAGAGCACTGGCTATCAACAAGAAAGCATTGGGAGCAAATCACCCCGTGGTGGCTTCCAATCTATACTCCCTTGCCCTTATCTCTTCCAGGGACGGCAACCATGATGAAGCTGAAAAGCTTCTGGTGGAAGCTCAGGATATCTGGCGCAATCGTACTGCCCTGGATGATCCTAAGTTGGCCGCCAGCCTCAGTAATAGCAGTACCCTGAGAACGGTTTTCGAGTCACAGTTCATTGAAGCCAAGCCGGATCAGTCTGTGATATTTCCCCAGGAAGCCTTTGACCAGGCTAAATACCTGCGCAAGGAGAGAAAGTTCTCTGCCGCCGAGGCACTATTGAAAAAACACCTTGCTGAAGCACGGAAGTCTTCTGCCGGTAAGCCGGAGCTGGGTAAGTATCTGGTGCGTCTCAACAACGTTTTGTTTGACCAGGCTAAAGACGGCGAAGCTATAGTGTTTGGAGAGATAGCTTGCAAGATCTTTGACCGCCAACCGGAAGAGGAAAAGAAAGAGCTGGTCAATTGGAATGCAGCGGCACACTCTTATTTAGCCATGTCCTACGATCGCAGAAATCACTTGTCCCTTGCAGAAAAACACTACGCAAGGGCTATAGATTATGCAGATCAAACTGATTCTGTCTCTGAGTCCTGGAAAAATCTATTGAAGAAAGGCCAGGCTACATGTAAAGCCAGAATTGAGATGGAAAAAGAGCGAGTGCTCGCCTCAAACTCAAATAGTTAAGAGCATAGAACTCTGACTTCAGACTCCGCTTGAGCCCATCGGAAGAGTGACACTAATTGTGGTGCCTTTGTCGACTTCGCTTTGTATGCTGATATTTCCCTGATGCATATCAACTATTCCTTTGACAATGGCGAGACCAAGTCCGACTCCGCCCTGAGCTCGGGAACGGGCTTTGTCTACTCTATAAAATCTGTCGAAAATCTTTGCCAGGCTCTCTTCCGGAATTCCTATTCCGGTGTCGGTGATTTTCAGGTTTAGATAGTTTCCCCTGGCGCGAGCGAAGATCTTAATCGAGCCACCATTGTCGGTATAGCGTAAGGCGTTTTCCAACAAGTTGTCGAGAAGCCTGCGCAACTTGCTCTCCTCTCCATTAAGCTGAAGCTTATCGCCTAAATCCGTCTCCACCGCGATCTGTTTTTCCATTAGCCTGAATTCAAAATCATCCAGCACCTGATGAACCAACCTGTTTATCGACAGGGACTGAAATGTTGTGAAACCGGAAGCTAAAGAAGGATTGCCCAGTTGAATCAGGAGAATAAGATCTTCCACCAATTTATTCATCCTTCCGGTGGAGCGCTTGATTACAGCCAGTCTTGCTGCGAGATTCTTGTCCTCTTTATACTCCTCTTCCATGTTGTCCACGCAGGCTTCAATGGTGGCAAGCGGTGTTTTTAGCTCGTGGGTGGCATCTTCGGTGAATTGTTTGAGTATATTGTAGGAGGAGGTGAGCGGTTTTACCCAGATTTTAGAGAGGATGAAGCCTGTAATTGAAAGAATAAAAAGACCGAAGATGCTGATGATTCCCATGGTAATCATGTACTTTCTTATCGCTCTATCTCTCAAAGTTGTGGGTAGTTGGACTTGCAGATAACCCAATTTTTTGTCCCTGTCCGAGGTTAAAACCATAAATGTCGAGCGCAGGTTGACGTTGGCTTCTTGAATCTCTTTGTCCTCGGCTATCAACTTCTTGGCTCCCGGCACTCCGTGATGTTCCAGAAAGTTGCCCTGGGAATCAAATAGCTCTATTCGGGCCAGCCTTCCCAGGGGCTGCTTTTTAGTAAATCTTCTCGGTTTGTCTAAATGAATCTTCCCGTCGGATTCTATAACTTCATCGGACAGCTCTGACACCAGGTTGTCCAGCTGTTCATCCAGTGAATTATTCAATTCGCTTGTGAACACGAGTAATCCGGCTCCGAACAGACCTGTGAAAATCAAAAAGGTTATAACTATAAATTGCAAGGCAAGAGCCTTGCGCTTTTCAATATTCATCTATTTCAAGCTTGTACCCGAAACCTCTTATGTTTTTGATAATTGAGTCTCTTCCTCTGGATTTGATTTTCTTTCTGAGACTCTTGATATATGTCCTCACGGCGTCATGGGAGATAAGCGTGTCAGAGGGCCAGACCCGGTCGATGAGGGCGTCATAGGTGAATACCTGGTTCGGGTGTCTGAGCAAGAATTCTATTAAGTTGAACTCCTTCGGCTCCAAATGAACGGATTCTCCATCTATTTTGAAGGTATGCGATACCGTATTAAGGACCATATTGCCTATCTCAATGGTATTCCCGCCGGTGTTACCATCGCCTCTGATTGCCGCCCTGATACTGGCCGAAAGCTCCCTCAGAGAGACAGGTTTTCTAACATAGTAGTCGGAGCCGGAATCTAGTCCTGTCTCAACGTCCTGACTCTGGGACTTGGCGCTCAACATAATGACTGGAGTTTTGCCTCCCCCTTTTCTGAAGGACTTCAGAACTTCGATGCCGCTAACGAATGGGATCATCCAGTCCAGCACAATGGCATCGTACTTGTAAACCGCCAGATTACTGAGGGCAGTCTCCCCGTCATGGACAAGGTCCACCAGGTACTTCTCGCGCAGAAACCAGTCGCGCAATTGTTCCGCGAGGTCGAGTTCGTCTTCTACTATGAGTAACTTGGGCATGGGTAAGATTATATCTCCAGGACGATAAAGATGCCGCATCAATAAATTGACGCGGCACCCAGGTCATCTATGGGGGACAATAACTGAGGTCTGTTACCTATTCGGCAGATTCTGAGTCTTCACCTGCATCTCCGGCTGCTTCTTCGGCAGCAGGTTTGTTGGTTTTAGCTGCTTTTTTTGCTTTGGACTTTTTCTTGACAGCTTTTTTCTTCTTAGCAACCTTTTTCTTTTTGACTTTCTGAACTTTGTTTTTAGTAGTGCCTTCGGCATTGGCGGCTTCAACAGTAACAGCAATCATTGAGAGGGCTACTACCATAGAAAGAAGAGCGGCCATTATGGATTTGTAGGTCATCTTATATAAGCTCCTGGTTTGGACTGATCGAAAACAGGTTGAGCTTAGAGAGGCTCTGTGAAGAACGTGTGAGGATTGAATCTTGTCATCCTTATTGTCTCTGCCCTTCCTGAACCGGGCTCTCACGAAATTCTCACAATAGCCAAATAGACTCAGATGGTGATTTACCTCTGAGGACTTTTCCATGGCAGACAAAAAAGCTAAGAAACCTTCCGATACCAAGCAGAAGAAAGCAACAAAAGAACAGAAGCCTGAAAAATTGGAGAGCAAAAAGCAAGGTCAGGACAAGAAGAAGAAAGTCAAAGCCTCCGCTTGTTGTTAGTTTAGCCAGGAGACATAGAAGAGCGAGTGTGCCGCAAGGCCATTCGCTTTTCGCTTTTTATTCCAACTCTTTTACCATGCTGCCGGTCAGCTTTCTCTGATGCAGGTCTCGATATCTATCAAGGCAAAGGCTGAGTGAACTAAGTAAGGCAAAAATCTCATCTTCCAGAACCTCAAGTCTCCCTTCATTGGCCAGGGAGTTAGCTTTGATACTGAGAGCGTTAAAATCCTTGAAATCAAGGCAGCTGGATAAACCCTTAAGTTCATGACTGGATAGCTTCAGGGTGTCATGATCTTGATTTGTGATGGCTGTTTTCATCTTTTCGAGAAGGTCTTGAGCAGAAAGAAAGAATTCTTCCATGAGAGCCTCCGCCTCTTCTTCGCTAAATTTGTTGCAAAGCTCCCTGAAAGAGTGATTGTACTTCTCTTCCGTTGGACTGCCAGGATTGTCATCCGGCTCAAGATCCGAGTCCATGAGCGTCTGTTCCGCCTCTTTGAATTTTTTTCCAATTGGAGAGCGTAACCAGGGCAGAATGAATTTCTTTAGCTTCCCCGAGGTGAAGGGCTTTGTTAGGAAGTCATCCATACCAGCATCGAGGCACCGCTTACGATGCTCGGCGGTGGCCTGGGCAGTAACCGCCACTATGGGAATATGCGCTCTTCCCTGAATCTTCTCAAGCTGCCTGATCTTCGATGTGGCTTCAAATCCGTCCATTACAGGCATTTGGCAGTCCATTAAGATCAAGGAGAAGTCACTTTCAACCACTGCATCCAGTGCTTCTTTTCCATTTGCTACGGCGGTTGCGGCTATGCCAATCTCCTTGAGCTGCATCAACGCTAACTTTCGATTGACCACATTGTCTTCTACTATAAGTACCTTCGCTTTACTTTCGATGGTAGTGGCTTGAGAGCTATTGCCTATCGTGGAGGTGACAATCGGCTGCTTCAGCTCTTTCCCTCCTGTCTCTACCTGGAACCTAACGGTGAATCTGAAGGTGGAACCGATATCAGGTTGAGATTCAAGAGTGATGGTGCCTTCCATCATCTCCACCAGTCTTTTGGTTATGGAGAGACCCAGACCTGTTCCACCGTATTTGCTGCTCACTGATTCATTGGCCTGGGAGAATGGTTCGAAGAGTTTCGCCGCTACCTCCTCGGCTATGCCGATACCGGTATCTTCGACCGCGAATTCAACCACGACCGAAGAACTTTCAAGTCGTTCCCGCTTTGAATGTTTGTTATCTTCAACGAGCTTCGCTGAAATTGATACGCCACCTCTCTCCGTGAATTTAATCGCGTTACTGAGGAGATTCAAAATGATCTGTCTCAGCCGGTTGGGGTCTCCCACCAGATTCTCGGGAATCTCTGAGTCAATATTAGAAGCAAGCGAAATCCCTTTCTGCCTTGCTTTGGATTCAAAAAGATCCAGTGATGCCGCTAGTAGTGACTTTAGATTGAAGGAAGTTTTTTCAAAAATAAGCTTTCCTGCTTCTATCTTTGAATAGTCGAGAATGTCGTCGATCAGATTAAGTAGCACCTGGGCGGATTCATGGATGGTGTTCACCATCTCACTCTGGTCTTCACCAAGGTTTGTTCTACTCAACAGATCACTCATTCCAATAACCGCGTTCATCGGAGTTCTAATTTCATGGCTCATATTGGCG
The DNA here is from genome assembly GCA_030431355.1 of bacterium. The sequence continues at coordinate 23,736 of JAUIJG010000002.1, read as the reverse complement.
ACAAAGAAACTTTTCGCTTTGTTTGCTTCATCGGCAATGTCTTTGGCCGCTGATAATTCGGCATTGGAAATCTCAAGCTGTTTGGTTCTCTCTCTCACTCTCAGCTCCAACTCTTTATTCAGGTCGGAGATGCTGTCGAAAAGGAGAACGTTTTCCAGGGAGGTGACTATCTGGGTAGAGAGAAGCTCCATCAGGTCCAGTCTGTTTTGGGTGAAGATTTTGTCCACCAGGTTGTTTTCCAGATAGAAGAGACCGACTACCTTGTTTTGTTTCACTATCGGATGGCAGAAAACAGACCGGGCTTTTGACCTTGTAATGTACTTGTCACCGAAAAACATCTCTTCGCGGTTGGCGTTGCCCAGCACAAGGGAAGACTTTGTTCTTCTCACGTAATTGATTATGGAAAGAGGCATATCCTCAAAGTCTTCCAGGGGGACTTTCGTGCTTTCTATATAGCCCGCGCTCTCGCCTGTCTGGGACAATTTGTCTAGTTTTTCGAAATCCGATACCGTCCCCTGGGCTCTGACGTAGAATTGATTGTCTTCCTGCAGAATAAGCACGCAGCGCTGGGCCCCGGAGGCTTGCAGGGCTACTTGAATAAGAGTGCTCAGCAGTCTGTCCAGAGTGACCTCTTTTGAAATAGCCTGGGCTGCTTTTAAAACAGTGAAAAGATCAAATTCGGAAGATGAGGCGAAAGCCGGCTTCAGTTGTGGATTTTGTTTTTCAAGTTGAGCAACCTTACCCCAGGCTTGCCACCTTCTATACAACTGATGCGCTTCCTGTAGTTGAAGCTGGGCGATGGAAACGAGACCGTTCTCCAGGTAAAATTTGTGCGACAATTCGTTGGCCAGGGCCTGGTTCTGGGTAAATCCATTCTCTCTTGCCGAGCCTATTGCCTCTTCATATAATCTTGCCGCGTCCTCATTCTCCCCTTTTATTCTTGCTATCTCAGCCATTACCAGGGCTGCTTTGTTTCCGAAAGTGGTGGGACAAGTTCCGGCCCATTCATTAAGTTTGGAGCTATGCTGTTCGAGAACCGCCATCATCTTCGGCCTCGTCTCTTGATCGAATCGGCTCCAGTTGCCTGCTATGGATAGAGCCAGGTAGAACCAGTATTCCACTTCCTGAACATGACCTAAAGACGACCACAGGTAGGTCTTGGCTTTGGCAGCCGCATTTATAGCGTCTTCATAATCTCCCGATAAGAATCGAGCTTGCAGTACTAAAATGTAATACCAGCATATAACGATGGGCTGATCGTATGTATCGATGTAATCTTCGTATGCCGCCTGATTGAATTCGGCATTGCTGAAAGTGGAAAAATTATTGGTTTGACCTCTCATATTGAGAATAAAACACTGAATTCCTTTGATGACCTCTTTTGGAGCTTCGAAATTCACTTTTAAAATGTAGTCCATATAAAACTGGGATTCTTGAAATACTTCATCCAGACCGCGGCCGAGTATGAGTAAGTCTGCAACTATGTGGTTGCAGCAGTATCCGGAAAAGGTTACATCGCCCGCCCGAGAAGTGGCTTCGAATGCGTCATAGAGATAATCCAGATTGGTTTTAAGGTGGTTGATCCATAGATTGATACTATCTCCAAAGAGGAAATTTACCCGGGCGCGGTATTCTTCCATTCCTTCCGCTTCGGTTATTTTTCTGGCTAGCTTGCCGAATTCATAAGCTTCTTCATAGCGGCCGAACACCGGACCCAATACCATACCCAGGAGCGCGTAACCCATGGCGGAGGCGGGACCATTCCCATGGGAGAGCGTGATGCGAACCATATGCAGTGCACTTAAAACAAAGAGATTTTGGTTGGAGCATAAACCGGCTGCGAAAAGCGCTTGCAAAATATCGAGCGCCGCTTTCATTTCATCGTCTCTCATCTCAGGCAGATCATTTAAACTCGCAATAGAGCGGTTATTTATGTCTTGCCAGAGTAGGTCATAGTTGTCGGCCACCTCTTCGTCACTTGGGGTGGCGGACATTTCTATCCCCAGTAAATCCAGTCCGTTGAGACCGCTTTCCACCGCTTTGTTCAGCTCTGTTTTCGCTGTATGCAGCTCAACAAGCATTTTGTAGATGGCTGTTTTTTCAAGGACGGTTTCACAACGATTCAAAAGATTGTGGAATTGTTTTACCGAAGCATCAAAATTTCCAGCCATCCACTGGCAAAGAGCCCTTTCGTAATACAGATCAAAACAGACTTCTCGATTGCTAATCCAGCACTGCTCCCCGAAGGATTCAATCATTCTTATGCCGGAGTTGAGATACTGTATAGCTGAGATATAAGCAGTATTTGAGCGAGCTTTGCGACCAGCGATCAGATAAATTTTGCTAAGCTGTAACTGCTCTTCTTTCTCTTCCACCAGGTCCAGACCTTTGTCCAGGTGAGAGACTATGTCGAATATCCTATCCTCTAAATCTCCATCGAGGATGGTCTTCAATTGAATGCGAGCGATGGCTAAATGTTTGAGGGGTCTTTCCTTCTTCGGGAGCAGTTGATAAGAGGCCTCTTGAACTCGATCATGGAGGAACTTAAAGGTGCCATTTTGCCTGGAAATAAGGTCTTGATTGCAGGCTTCGGTGAGATCGCTTTCCAGCTGATCGTTGTCCCTACCGAATGCTGAAGCTAGAGTCTTTAACTCGAAAGTATTGCCCAGGCAAGCGGCTATTTTTAGAACTTCCCTGGTACTTTCGGGTAGTCGGGACATTCTGGCCAGGAGAAGATCCACAACATTGTCGGAATCTTTCTGGACTTTAAGTTGGTCTAGTTCCCAGTTCCATCGGTGTTCCTTGATATCCAGGTGAATTAGTCCATCCTGGTGCAGGGTTCTTAGAAGTTGAATTGAGAAAAAAGGATTGCCATGGGTCTTGCTGTGGAAAACATCGCTCAGGGAGCTGGTCATGGAGAGTTCAGTCCGCAGTGAATCAGCGATCAGTCGGTTTAACTGGCTTCTGTCTAAAGGCGCCAACTTAATCTCTGTCAGCGGTGCCCCCAATTCTCTCATCTCTTGAAGAGTGCTGGTGAGTATATGTGAACTGCTTACTTCATTGTCTCGGTAAGCGCCGATAACCATAAGGTATTGCATGCTGCGATCCGAAACCAGATTTTTTACAAGGCGAAGACTGGCTTCATCAGCCCATTGTAAGTCGTCCAAAACCAGGATCATCGGATGACCGGCTCCGGCAAAGATTCTGACAAATTCCTGTAGCACCATATCAAATCGGTGCTGTTCACCAGTGTGAGGCAGAGGTGGAGGTGGAGACTGTTTGCCAAGCAAGAGCTCAATCTCCGGGATGACACCGGCAACAATACCGGCTCTATCACCGAGCTTTTTGTTTAGAATTCGCTTCCAATGGTCTACCTCGTTCTCCGGTAGAGTAAGCAGGTAGTGCATCAGCTCTCGAAAAGCTTCGCAAATGGTAGAAAAAGGAATGCTCTGCCGATACTGATCAAATTTGCCGGTGAGGAAAAATCCTTTCTCTTCTATGAGGGCGGGATAGAGCTCCTTGATCAAGGATGTTTTACCTATACCCGAGTAGCCAGCCACCATCATCATCCTGGCGCTTTGACCCTGACATACCTGCTTGAAAGCATCTTTCAATACTTTTATTTCGTTCTCACGTCCATACAGTCTCGTCGGAATTTTTAGTTTGTCGGAGATATCTTTTCTGCCCAGGGCAAATCTGTCCGGTTTGTGATTACGGCGCAGGGCTTTCTCCAGGACAAGAAGATCACAGACAAGTCCATAGGCACTCTGATATCGATCTTCCGGTGACTTTGCCAGAAGCTTGAGCACAATATCCGACAATTGATTCGGAATGGCTTTGTCCAGTTGATAAGGAGGTTCCGGGCTAAGAGAGAGATGGGCATGTAAGAGTTCAATCGGGGATGAGCTGGTGAAAGGTGGCTCTCCAGTTAAAATTTCGTAGAAAACCAGCCCCAGAGCGTAAAGGTCCGTTCGGCTATCTATTGGCAGGCTCATGCGACCGCTCTGTTCCGGCGAGCGAATCACCAGGCTGGATTTTAACTCCTGGGGTCCGACCGAACTGGTTTGATTGCTTTTGAGTTGCGAAACATCGCCCAGACCTATAATCTGAGGATCCCCCTCCTTGCTTACCAGAATATTCTCGATGGCAAGATCGAGATGAAGAATGCCTGTCTGATGTATTTTATCGAGGGCGCGAGCCAACTTTCTCATGATGGTGGTCTTCTGCCGAATATCTGGCAAAAGACCACCTTTGACATGCTCTTTCAGGTTTTTGGTCTGGGATGCTTCGTAAATCAAAATCGGCACGGGGGCCGCTATGTAGGATGAGGCTTTCAGGTAAGAAAAGATGTTCTCAGAGTTGGATCTTGATAGGCGGTGTTCTTGTTCCAGAGTTTGGGCTCCGGATCTACCCTGCTTGCTGTCAAGGAGCGTTTTGATAACAACCGGCTCTTTGTCTGACTTGCGCCGGGAATAGGCCAGAGAGTACCAGGACCCATTGTAAAAGACTCTTGGGTCTTCAAAATCTGACAGCAAAACATTGTCTGGTTCTAAGTCTGGCTTTGAGGAATCATTCATCTTGGATTCTTCCTGTTCGGCTATCGAATTATCTACCACCTTATCGTTATGGTAGCATCATTGAAGTTTTCGGTAACTCCCTGAAAATCGGTAATTTCAGGTTGGCTTCTTTTCCCGAAAGCAGGGTAGCAAATATTGAGATTCCATGAAACGGTGGGCGCAACTAGTGAAAAAACAGTTTTTTAAAAGATCGTTGAATTCGTTTTTGTTTCTGACCCTTCCTGTGGCTATGACCTTGGCTATTCCACTTGTTGGACCACTAGCCGCTTCATGCCAGGCAAAGGAGAAGAGACCGGATGCCGACACCGCTCTGAAAGAGCTTAAAGCTGGGAATCTCAGATATTTGGAAGGCGTGAGCAAACATCCCAGAATTGATCCTGTAACCAGATTGCGAACGGCCAAAAAGGGCCAGGTTCCCATCGCCAGCGTTCTCAGCTGTGCCGATGCGAGAGTGCCGGTGGAGTTAATCTTCGACAAAGGCTTCGGTGATTTATTTGTGGTTCGGGTTGCCGGAAATGTTTGCAAAACGGCAGAGCTTGCTTCCATCGAGTTTGGCTCCCTTTATCTTAAAACACCTCTTGTGGTTGTTTTGGGACATTCAAAATGTGGCGCGGTGAGAGCCGCCATAGATGGTGGTGAGGACCTTAAGGGCTCGTTGCCCTTGCTTATGAAAGAGATACGCCCGGCGGTGCAGTCGACTAAGAAAGCACATCCTGATTTAACCGGAGAAGCTCTGGAAAATGAGACCATCGACGCCAATGTGCGCTTATCGATAAAAAGATTGCTGGAGAGTCCGGCAATAAATAAAGCGGTCAAAGACAAGAGAGTTAAAATTGTGGGAGCGGTTCGAGATCTGAAGTCTGGCAAAGTGCGCTGGCTTTCCGATTAGGTCCACCCAGTCGTTTCAGTATCAATCTATGACCCCACGTTTGAGAGCGTTTACCGCAGCCTGGGTTCTGTCTGTCGCCGAAAGTTTTTCGAAAATGTGTTTGATATGGGTCTTTACCGTATTCAGAGTTATCTCCAAATCGGTTGAAATCTCCGAGTTGCTCTTCCCATCCACAATCAGCTTCAATACGTCCATCTCCCTTGTGGTCAGAAGGCTCCTTTGCGGCTCAGGTTCTTCTGCGGGGGACGTGTCCAGGTTCCCTGGATTTCTATCTTCGCCTGGATATTGACCTTCTGAAACTTGTCTCTTTACGTCTAGAACATACTTGAGAAGCTCACCGGCAAGATCTTTATCAACCCACAGGTCACCATGAACGGTGCAGGAAAGACCGCTTTTCAGTTTCTCTGCCGACGAACCTTTTATGCAGTATCCGTGTGCTCCGGAAGCCAGCGATGCGAACACGGTATCGGGATTGGTGTAGGATGTCATCATCGTAATCCTGATGTCAGGAAAGCGACTTCTAATCAAGTGAGTGGCCTGGATACCGTCTAAGCGAGGCATTCCCACGTCCATCAATACAATATCCGGTTGGATCAGTTCTACCTTTTCCAGGGCCTCTTTGCCGTCTTTTGCTTCTCCTACCACCTGGAATTCCGACCAGGAATCTACTAAGAGCTCAAGACCTGCTCGAACAATCTCTTCGTCTTCAGCGACAATTACCTTATAAGGTTGGCGGAGAATCAATGGAACTAATCCCTCTATTGCTTGCCCAGACTAAAATACTAGCAGATCGGGGGTCACTTCGAATGGCTTTTAATAGCTTTGAACTTACCTGGTCTCAGGGTCGGTGCATGGAAATTTTGAATCTGCTACCCTCATAATCCAGGCAGAACTGACCTCCGGACGACAGCTAAGCATGGCATCAGATTTTAGAATAGACAAAACTAGACTACTGAAAGACCTGGAAGCTTTTACCTCCCTGGGGAGGGTGGAAGGTAAAGAGGGTATGTACCGGATGGCTTTTACCTCAGAAGAGGAGCTTTCCAGGCGGTGGCTAATTGATTCTGCCGAAAAAGCGGGTCTCTCCTGCAGAGAGGACGGCGCTCGAAATGTTTTTGTCCGGCTGGGAAGCTGGGATTAAAGCGCTGTTGCCACTGGTTCCCATATCGACTCCGTGCCGGCGGGCGGCCATCTTGATGGCGCTCTCTGTGTTATCGCCGGATTTGAGTGTCTCAGGCGCCTGAAAGAGCTCAACATTGATCTCGCTTGTCCGCTGGAGCTGATCGCTTTCACCGACGAAGAGGGTCGCTATGGTTCCATGCTTGGCTCCAGGGCAATCTGCGGCAAACACACAAGGGATGAATTAGTTGAAGCTGTAAATGTCGATGGTGAGCGTCTTGAAACTGCTCTTGCTCGCTTCGATAGATCTGTTGACTCAGTTTTGTCCGCGTCAAGATCATCTTCCGACTATAAAGCATTTGTGGAGCTTCACATTGAACAGGGTCCGGTACTGGACAAAGGTAATCATCAAATTGGAGTGGTCACCGATATTGTCGGACTTTTCCGATGGAGAGCCGTTTTAGTTGGAGAAGCCAATCATGCCGGAACTACACCCATGAACGTAAGGAAAGATGCCTTCGCCGGTCTTGTTGAGTTCGCTTCCAATATAGAAAATATCTTGGATTCGCTGGGTTCGGAGCACAGTCGTGCCACCATTGGCAAAGTCGAAAATATTCCGGGCGCCATGGGGGTTGTACCGGCGGAGACCCACTTCTCTATGGATGTGCGGGATCCCTGCTCCAGCACATTGAGGTCTATCCAGTCAGCATTTGAAGAGAAGCTGAATATGGTGGCTAAAAAGAGGGGGCTGGGCGCAAGAGTCGAAACCGTTGGCGAGCTTGATCCGGTCAAGTGCGATGAAAGACTGCAACTTGCCATTGAGAGAGCTTCGAACAATTTGCAACTCAAAAGTTTGAAATTGCCCAGTGGCGCAGCCCACGACGCTCAAACCATGGCGAGTCTCACCGATGTGGCAATGATTTTCATCCCAAGCTCCCAGGGCTTGAGCCATTCTCCTTTTGAACACAGCCATGACCGGGATATTGAAAATGGCACGAACGTTCTTCTCAACACCCTGACCCAGCTTGTTAGTTCTTGATATTTGGTTTAGAAGAGATCGCTCCGGTGAAGAATAACTATACCGGAGACCAGAGCTTCCCCATTTATGACGGAGGGATTTTTCCATGAACCCTGGTAAGAGCTCAAATATATTGGCTTCTTTCGCACTGGCTCTGACCCTCTTCTATTGCATGGCTTCACCGGTTCAGGCATTTCCCTGGAGGATTTTTACATCTCTGGGCAAGGCTTCCGGCTCTGCTGCGGTCAAGGGCGCCGGTGCTGCGGCCAAAGGAGCTGGGGCTGCCAAGCTCGGCGGAGCGGCTGCCAAAGTCGGAGCCGGCAAAGCCGCATCCATGTCCGCGGTGGGAGCCACAGCGGCAGAGACAGCTCTGGGCGGAAAGGCGGTCTCTGGAGCTACCAGCGGATTGGGCTCCGTGGCCGATGACATAGCTGCAGGTGGGAGCAAATCAGCCGCCCTGGGAGGATTGAGTGATGATAGCGGCCGTGCTCTGGGGGCCAGTTCAGAGGCGCTGGGTGAAGCATCCGGAGGATCATCGATAGCTGGTTCGGCGGATCTTGTAAAATCAGAAAAGCCAAATGTACCAGGTAAATTAGGCGAGCACGCGGTGGATGCTGCCGACCTGGCAAGTAATGTCAGCTCGGTAGATATGAGTGGTGACTCGGAAGACGGGGAGACATCCGCTTCATCGGAAGCCGGTCTTGAAGTACAAAGCAATTCGACCGAAATGTTGGACGCGATTCTAGATTGGAGATATTTGCTTCCCATCTGCGCCCTTCTTTTCGGCGCCGGTTTTTATCTCAATAACAAGAGCCGACCCCAGGGAAGAAAGAAGAATCTCTAAAGGTCGCACTGACATCTTCATAGTTGCTAAAATGACTTCAGTTTTTCATTTCTCAAAGAGATAACCATTGAGTATCAAGGTTAGCGTAACCGTAGACGTCGTCGCCTTTGCCATAGAACAGAATTCTCTCGATGTTCTTTTGATAAAGCGCAAGTATGAGCCCTTTCGCAATCAGTGGGCGTTGCCCGGGGGCTATATAACCGATGAAGACAAGAGTATGGAAGATGCCGCTCGTAGAGAGCTGGTGGAAGAGACTAATGTAGAAAATATCTATCTGGAACAGCTCTATACATTTGGCGATGTGGGCAGGGACCCCCGGGGAAGAACAGTAACGGTCTCATATATCGCTCTTCTAAGAGCTGAGGAGGTTGAACTTGTTGCTGCCACCGATGCCAGTGGCGTGGCCTGGTGGCCAATCGAGAAGCTTCCTTCGCTTGGATTTGATCACAAGGAAATAATCGAATACGCGCTTACCCGGCTCAGATATAAAATTGAATATACGGATTGTGTTTTCAGTCTGCTGCCGGAGGCTTTTACCCTTCGAGATTTGCAAAACGCCTATGAAGTCATCCTGGGGCATAGCATCGACAATCGCAACTTTCGTAAAAAGTTCTTGAGCACAGGTATTCTAGTGGAGCTTGATGAATACACCAGGGGTGGACCCCATCGTCCAGCCAGGCTATATCGCTTTAGTCCTGAGAGGTTTGAGAGCTTGAGCGATCGACCGGTATTTACATTCTAATAGCGGTATCGATCTCGTACTTCTATCCGCCCATGAGAACGAACTCGATAGCATACTTGGCATTGAGAATGGTAGTAAGTATGGCACTACCCATGAACCGATACTTGAGACTGGTATGTTCCTGGATAATATAATTGCCAACCAGTGCGATGGGAAGATTAGTAAGAAAAGAGATAGAACCGGCCTGGAGAACTTTTAAGCAGGTAGCACCAAGGTCGATGTTGCTGAAACCGGCTGCGGCAATGGAAATGAAAAACAGATGTCTTGCGATCCATAATGGATTGAAAAAGAGTGCTGCTCCCAGGGTCTTGCCCAGCCAATTGAATTTTGTCACGCTCTCTTCTGTTTCTGCGGGCTCCGTATGGAGAAACACTTTTAAGAATTTGTATTTGTTCAAGGTGCTTTTATTGATCCGGTATCGATCTAGAAAGCTAAACCAACGAGGGATCTCGAATCGATAAATCACTCCACCGACAAACATGATCGTTAGATATCTAGCAAGGCTCACGTCGTGCATTATTATCTGTCCGACCAGATCTCCGAGAGGATAGAGTACCCAGCCGGCGAAGTGCTGGATAAGTCTCTCCATGGAAGATTGTGAATCGGTGGACTTCAACGTTTAACTATCCCCACAAAAGCCTCTCGGACACGTTTGCCCCCATGCCGAAACTTTGTTCCAGGATCTCCGGCGATTCTGACGTCTGGATCAAAAATCCGGGGCTTACATAAAGATTCCAGGCGAATTCAAATGCCTGTCTTCCTGCTTCCGAACGAGCCAATAGCTTGGGCACTGCATGATATGCGCTCACTTTCGCTCCTGCCTCTCCGTTCAAATAACAGTTTAGAAATTGCTTTTCATCTTCCATCACCTCTTCAGGGATGCTCAGCTCATAGCGGGGTATAACCCAATCTTGATTGGTAATGGGCACCAGAATCTCTTCGAAGCATTTTACAAACAAGTTTGAGTGATCTGCTGCCGCGTCGTTTAGAAAGATTCGGTAGAAGTTGTCTTTTCTTCTGGTGACAACTATAGAATCATAGGCGATATCATCAGGTATAAACTTCCTTTCGATTAAAGCGGAGAGAAGCGCTTTTCCGATCTTTCTATACATCTCGTCCGGGTTCATGGGTACTTTTAGAACTTTAACCAGCTCCTCTCTCTTTCCATCCAACTCTCTTTTGACCAGATAGACACCCAGCAGTATGGGAGCCAGAGCCACTATCAGGGGCAGGCTGAGCACGCCCACAAGAATGAACGCCAGGGGAAGCGCTGCGGCACCGTATACCAAACCGCTATCGCGTAGGGTCACGGAGAGAGACTCTCTCACTTCCAGAGCATGATCTTTGTAATTGATATTGTTTTTCAAATAGAGGGGCAATAGTTTTCTCGGCTCAACCCTGGCCAACTCTATGCAGGGCATGGAAGCATTATCATAGGGCTCTCCCACCTTCCAGAGATCATAAATCTCTTCTCTACAGATAGATCTCTCCAACATCTCATAGTTGAACTGGTCGACACCGGCAAAAACTTCCTGGGGGGTGAGTTCCGAAAATTGAGGGTGAACATGACCGACTCCGCACTCTATTTGACCATCATCGGCAATACCAAAATAACCGTCATGCTTTTTGACAAAGCGATAATAGTCGTTGAGGCCTTTCTCCAGGGATGGAGCGATGCAGACTATATCCCAGTTATTTGCCACCTTCCTTTCCGAGAGAAGATCTTCGGTATTGAGTCTTATTCCTCTGCCTCGAAGCTGTTTGACAGTGACGCCGGAAGTGCTGGTGGTAAGATCGATTATGGTATTTAGCTGCTGGCAGTCCCAGCCTTCTGAAAAAATTCCCCGGGTGCCGATCAAGCACTTCGTGATACCACGGGAGAAAAATTCGGTTACCATCGGAACATAGACTCGGGAGGTCCAAGTGCCCGAAGCTGCCTCTACCTTAGTAAAGTTACCCGATTCCGTACAAAGCAGCTCCGGTGGTTCGTCTGACTCGTTGTTTAGATATTCTTCTGCCGCGTCTAAAAACTGATCTTTTATCCTGGTGTCAATAAGAACGGTGGTGCCGGTGACCAAACAGGGATTGAGAAAGTTGCTAATCTCCACTTTCATAATCTCTTTGAAAGTGCCGATTGCTCCACCGGTCTCTTCTTCCAGCACATCTTTGAGGGGACGAACGGAGGTCGCCGACATTTTTTCAAAGTCTGTTATTACAACAGCCCTGAGTCTATCTTCCATATAGCGGTATTCGCTGTCCAGTACTTTTGCCACCGCTTTCGCTTTGCTTTTACTATAGGCTAGTACCCGATCAACCGGCGAGGCTACTTTTCGGATGCCTCTTTCCGTCAAGCTATAGCCTACTTTTCGAATGGCTGATTTGATTTTGTTGTAGAGAAGTTTATGGTTGTCCTGGGAGCTTGTTTTCAAATGATTCAAAGAAAAATCTTCCAGCATATTTATCCAATCAGATAAAAGAGGAGACTGCCTAACCGAATCCGATACCGCAAAACCTCGTGGAACTTTCCTTCCGATAGACCAGAGGTAGCGAGCAATTCCCATGGCCAGCTCCGGCTTCTTGTCCAGAAACTCATTTAGTTCTTTGGCGTTATGTATTGTTAGCCGGTTTTCTAAATACTGAATTAGTTCATCTCTAAATTCACTGGGTTCTTCCAAGTCGCAAGCGATAAAGTCTGACAACAGCTCGTGCAGTTCCCCATGCGATTCTTCGAGAAACTTCAGCTCCACCTCTTCCGGTTCGGTAAAGAAGACAAGATCTTGAAATGGTGCCAGTCCGCCTTCTTTCACCAGGGCTGGTGTGGGTACCTGGTAATCTATTTCACCGACCAGATTTAAGTAGCGGTTGGTTTGTTTTGCGGACTTCTCCTCGGGAGGAGTGCCGGTGAGGCCGACTATGGTGGCATTGCCCAGTCGTCTCACCAGATGTATCATGACCGCTGCCCAATAGTCGGTGAGATGATGGCACTCGTCAAAAATCACGAGACCGATGTCGTTGCGCTTCAACCCTTGCATTAGCTCCAGGGCGTTTTCATGCAATACTTCATCCAGGTCGAGAATGTCCACCAACCTCTTTCTTAAACGACTTGCATGCCTGCCGATCTCCTTTTTGAAAGCCCTGGGATTGTTTTTCTCAAGATCGATAAGCCGGACTTCTGCCTCTCCTCGAGAAAGAGAGAGACTCTTCATTGTCTCTTCCACCCATTCTTTTTGAGCCAATTTGTCAAGATACTCTTTCTCTTTACCGGGTACGGAAAGAGCCTGATAGGTCATAACGGTTATGGGTTTTAAGGGCCTGTCTTTGTGAGTTCCTATAAGTTCCGCTCTGGCAAACTCGAGATCCCTTTCCGGTACGAAGTGGTCCAGCTTCTTTGACCATTGGGCTAGAATCGTATTGTTCGGACAGAGAACCAGGCTGGGACATTTGAACTGGGAAATAATTTCAAACCCGAGAATAGTTTTGCCGGCTCCGGGCGGTGCCACTATATGTAGCTCTTTTTCTCCCGCTTCCAGCTTCTCATTGCAAAGATCAATAATCTCCTTCTGGTATTTCCTCAGGGGCATCTGAAAGCTCAGGGATTGCAAAAGGTCCCTACCGGCTCCAGGAGCACCGGTGGATTCGTCAAGGTTTTCGTTCTTTGATGTGTTCTTAGTCGGCAACTTTTAGTTTCTGTTCTTATAAGAGATCCATCTGGGACAAAACGGATTCTGTGATCTTCTTCGCCTGGGCGCCGGAAGCGTTCTCCTTCCCTTCCAGGTTGGTTGCAAAGGCATAAACAGCGCCTGGACGTACCAGATAACCCACATACCAACCCAGGACCAGCTTACCGTCTTTAATGTCCGTTCCTGTTTTACCATAGAGAGTACCCTTATTTGTTTGTTGGGCTCTAATCATTCCTCTTACAATCGCAGTGTTCCTCTTGGAAAATGGCAGTTCGTCCTTTACCAGAGCACTTATGAATGCTACTTGCTGTCGGGAGTTTATCTTCAAACTCTTATTCAGCCAAAAATTGGTGAGTCCGGAAGAGATATCTTCATTTCCATAATGGCAATCTTTGAGATACTGCTTCATGCGTTTTTCGCCGACCTCAGCTGCCACTTCCTTGAAGTACCAGACCACAGAATTTGTAACCGCTGATTGGAGAGTATGATCTCTGTTCCATGCTTTAATACTGTATTTAATGCCCTTCCAGTTTCTGCTTGCGTTTTCGTCTTTAGCCACTCCAGATTCCAGGGCAGCCAGGGAGTTGAATATTTTAAAAGTAGAACAGGGAGAGAGCATCTTCTCCGTCATCTTTTCGTTGAAAACCAGGGAGTTGTCTTTGCCAATCTCTTTTATAAGAAGTGAGCCTTTTAAGTCGTGCCCGGGTCCGGTAAATAGTTCTTCCAGTTTTTTTTCTGATAATTTCAATGTTCCTTTCTCTGGTTTTGTCTGGACTGCTTGTACTGGGTTAAACAGGTTTGCTATCAAAGCAATGAAGATAATCATATACATTTACAAATTCAGTTCTCCTGGAAGGTGGCGATGAACTGCTTACAAAAAATCCGGGGCGATTAGGCCCCGGATTCTAATTCTTACAGAGACATGCCCTGATTTTAAGCTGTCAATTGAAGATGATGAACAAAAATCTGACCCAATTCATTTTGGAATGTGATTTTGGTTTTTAGATCGGACCTAATCTCTGCTGTGAACAAGGTTCTCTGTCCCAGTCCGTTGCTGAAGTTTGGCACCCAGTCCAGGTTTATTATGGTGGTGCTGTTTGGATTGAAGTTCTTTTTCTCTTGAATCTCTGCCACTGTTTCACTATGACTCATTGTGGAACCGGCGACTTTGATACGGTTCAAGATGTCTACCAACTCAGCTCTGGTCAGAGAGTCTTTCAGGTTGCGGCATAGTTCGATGAACTTCCAGATGGGCTTGCCCGATGCTGACTGAATGACGTCGGTGGCTGTGTGCCAGACGGTTGTGTCCGGACTGTAGTCCTCTTCCTCTAGTAATACTTGGGTTCGCTTTCCGATCAGGTGAGAATTGTCCACAGCTTGCATGATTCCATCTCCAGTAGTTAAAACAGCGATATCCTAACCGTAACAAAAGTTTTTGACAAGGAGCTTAATATAAAAATTGAGTGGTTCGCTGCGTATTTTCCCCACTGTCAAGAGCTGGCGCAAGCTAGGTCAGTATTGCCTATACGACCTTTGCGAAGTTAGGTAACACTAGCAAGATGCTGTCCAGAGCCCGTTTTCCTGAAATGATGATAATACAGGGATCACAATAGTGCGCTGCAGAGCGCACCAGGAGCCTTTTGTGCATCTATTGAAAACCGAACAACCGAACTTTGCGCTCGCAAAACCATTACCGGTAAAGGATTACAGGGGTTCCTCTAGAAGCGGAATTTTGCGCTCTTTTTCTTCTCTCGGCACTAATGCAGGGCTGAAAACTTAAGAAGATGAAATCATCTTAAAGTCCGGATATTTTGGTGCCTGGCTCTATTTTGCGTTCCCGACCCAGCGCCTGGTCACCTCTGCCACTCTCTTACCGAAACTGACGGCGGTGGCAAGATCGGCAGGGTGGTAACCACGTTCAATTGAAAAACGAGTAACTAATTTAAAAAAGCGTGCTAACTATTTGCCGCTTGGCACGCGAGAACATTTTACTTGTTCAAAGAGGCTGATCTCTGCCTCTTCTCTCAAAATCTCACCTTTGATCTTGCCTAGTTGGATGAAGTGCGGAGTTTTCATGTGGTTATCCAGCGCTTCTTTTGATTCCCAGTTCTCGTGGAAGAGAAATGTTCCGGGTTCGTCTATTTGGCGATGGAGATCATAGTTGATACAGCCGGGTTCTTTTTCCGTCTCCTGAACCATATGTTCAAGCTCCTTAAGAACTCTCTCTTCCATGCCTGGTTTTGCTTTGAGCTTTGCGATTACGGTTACCTTGGACATCACATTACCACCCTGAATCTAGTTTGACGGGTGACAATTATACTAATTTGAAATCAGGCGCGCTTGCGTTGCCAGTTGAAGCTCTGGCGGTGCAGGGGAGTGGGACCCCACTTTTCCAGGGCTTGAACATGGGACGCAGATGGGTAACCTTTGTTCTGATTCCAGTAATAGTTCGGATAAGAGCGGTTGTATCTTGCCATCAACTTGTCTCTTGTCACTTTTGCGATAATCGATGCCGAGGCTATAGAAGCAGACTTACCATCACCTTTTGTAATCGGCAGCTGGGCATATTCCACCGCCGGTAATGGCTTTTTGCCATCCACAAGAATTAAAATTCGGGAAGGCTCGATTCCTTCCCTGGTTAGCCTATTGACCAATCGCTCTACCGCTTTTTCCATGGCTATCATGCTGGCGTTTAAGATGTTAAATCTATCCACGTCGCCATTGGAGACATGCCCGATAGCAAAGTCGGCGGTGGCTCTGATGATATCACTCAACCGCTCTCTCGACTTTTCTGTAATCAATTTGGAATCGTTTAAACGACTGAGTCCAGCCAGTTGTTCTTCCGTAAGATCTTTCAAGTTGTATGATGCCGCCGCCGCCATCACCGGACCGGCAAGACAACCTCTGCCGACTTCATCTACGCCGATGACTCTATCAAAACTTCTTTCGAAGAAAGTAAGCTGTACCATGGATTGTTCCACAGGTAATGATCCGAACTCCAGGCAATGGAGATCGTATTCCAAAAGTTGCGGAAGCTTGCTTGTTCTCTTCACTTTTTCATCCTTCGTTTCACGCAAACATGGTACCAAATATGGTACAAACATTCAAATGTTGTTTCGTCCTTCTTATAATTAACGGCGGTATAAAATAAATTAGAGGACAGATGCTTAGTGAATGATCGAAAGAAAAGTAAAACTGTTTTTGTGGCTGGTGCCACCGGATATCTTGGTGGCTTTGTGGTCAAAGAGCTGCTTAGTAAGAACTATAGTGTGAAGGCCCTCTCCCGCAGCAAGGGGAAAGCGGATTCGATAGAAGCTCTTGTGGACGAAGTGGTCTTGGGCGATGCGCGCGATTCAGAGAGCCTTCGTGGAAGTATGAAAGGAGTCGATGTTCTCATCTCATCGGTAGGGATTCGTTCCATGAATGCTAAGCCGACATATGAAGAAGTAGATTTTCAAGCAAACAAGAACTTAGTCGACCTGGCTAGAGAAGAAGGCGTCAAGCATATTATTTTTGTCTCTGTCCTAATGGCCGATAAACTCAGAGGCGAGATTCCGGGAATGGATGCCCGAGAACGAGTGGTTGACGCCATTAAAGATTCTGGTATCAAATATACTATCGCCAGACCAAATGGATTCTTCAACGATATGGCGGGCATGTTTGCCACGGCCGTAAGCGGAAGGTTTATTTTGATCGGTAAAGGCGACACAAGAATCAATCCGATACATGGCGCTGATCTGGCCAGGGAGCTAGTCGATTCAATAGAAAACCAGGAGCGCTGGAATCATGAGTTTGATATCGGCGGACCTGAGGTGTACACCTTAAAAGAGATAGGTGATTTCGCCTTTGATGCGCTCTCTCGAAAGAGAAGATATCTGTTTTTGCCACCGGCTTTGTTGGAATTCTTTTCTAAAGTCTGCAAGCCCTTCAATCTAAATGCCGCTTATCTATTCAAAGCTATGGCAATTTTAGGATCTCAAAGGGATATGCTCGCTCCCAGGTACGGAAGCCATAGCCTCCGGGATTATTTTAATGAACTGGCTACGGATGTTTTTGAAAAGATTGCCGAGAAGGGAAAGAAATAAGGCTTCGTTCTAGTGAATTTGAAAGGTACGAACCAGTGCTCTTTTAGACCTTCTCTTGCCTGTTCTATTCGGTGTGGGATTCCCTTCAAAGATAAAATCTCGAGAAATCCATGCGGTTTCTACGTAGTCCTGCCTTGACTGCAATATCAGTACTCCTTACTATGCTTATATCGCTCGCTTTTACGCATTTATCCCCTTATGACAGCAATAGAGAATTTCAGCATATCTGAACTGCCAGATAGCCAACCGGAATTGTGGCAGGGAGAGAACCATCCATTCGCAGCGCCTCCTCGCTTAGAGACCGCTGATCTGCCCACTGGCGCCGTGGAAGCTCCCCAGGAATTACCGGCACCGGTGCAGCAGGCTATAGATACCGGCGCGCCGATCAGATTTAGCTCAGCGGCGGACAACGCTGAAACAGGCACAGAACCTGATTACTACCTGACTCCCCAGGGTGAGCTTGTTGCAAATCCCAAGGCTTCTCCCAATCCTGATGGAGGCATCAATATTGAGATGCAGGTGGAGGAGGCTCAGCACAAGAGTCTTGCCCAGGCAATAGAACACAGAACCGAAGCACAGAAGGCTTTTGCTGAAGAGCTTATACGTCACTTTCAGAAGAAACATCCTGGTCAGTCCGTTCCGGGCTGGATGGAGAGTCTTGCCAATGCCAGACCAAACATCCCTGACTTCGTTCCGCGACCAGCTAGGGCTCAGGACCCTGTGACTCCACCGCCGGAAAACGGCTTTGCCAATCGTGGAG
This sequence comes from bacterium, assembly GCA_030431355.1. Next base: position 6,022 of record JAUIJG010000002.1, on the reverse strand, counting down.
TAAATCCGCGGTCAGGAAGAGCCGGCACCAGCGGCTATGCAGGCAATGGTGGCTTCGATAGTCAAGGCTACTTCAAAGGAAACGGATCCAGAGGAGATGGTGCCCTTCGAACTGGAAACTATGATGGACTAGGAAAGCCTCTCGGAGATGGAGAGATTGTTCAGGCTAAGCAGATTTATGATTACATGACGGAAACCCATAATCTGAGCCCCGCAATGGCTTCAGGCATTCTGGGCAATATGCAAACTGAATCCGCTTTCAATACCGCTGCTTACAATCCCGGGGAAGGAGCAATCGGTTTGATCCAGTGGCGTGGCGATAGGAGAGTTGCCCTGGAATCATTTGCCCATGAACAAGGCAAGCCTGTCACCGACTGGAAAGTTCAAGTCGATTTTATGATGCATGAATTGCAGACTACGGAAAGTGGTGCCTGGGCGAAAATTCAAAAGGCACAAACACCTTCGGAAGTTGCTGCCGCTTTTGATAAGTACTATGAGCGTAGCTCCGGCCATGCTCGGGGTGAGCGACAGGCTAATGCGGACAATATTTATAACACCATAGCCGTTGCCTAAAATCGCTTCTTAAACAGTATAACTGCGTTCGAACATGGTATTGCGATTAGTGCACTTACTGAGTTCAATTTTGGATTGATCCATGAATTTATCGATTACAAAGAGCGAGAAGTCTTCGATACTGATGAACCGCAGTCCATCGCCCTCAACACGCCATTCATAACTTCCACTTCTGCAACGTATTTGCATGGCTATGAAAGGAGAATATTGATCTTCAATCTGGCTGAGAGACATAACCTGGGATGAGGGAATAAGAAAGAATTCAATCTTGTCTGCTTTCGCTCTTGCCACCAGGCTGGTGACGCCGGAAGAGAATCTAAAACGAAGGTAGGTGACTTCTGTGGCGCTTGGGTGATTGAGGTTACTGCGACTGCTGCAGTCCTTGTACTCAGTGACTTCCTCGGGGGCGGTATGACTTATATAGAGTTCGGATCCGCCGGTAACTTGATTGAGCTGAGTTTTGTAAGCGTAGATATTTGAATAGATCCTGTCTGTTACGGTTTGAAGCATCTGTTTCAAGCGAATGGCTCCGCGATCACCAGAGTTTGCTCTTGAGTGTTCTTCAAGAAATCGGGATGCTTCCTGGGCTCGATAATCCATACAGGACTCTCGGTTCTTTATATTGGTCTGCCAGTGTGTAAGCAGAACTTTCTCTACGCTATCGCTTAAGAATGTCGAATATTCGCCTGTGGCAGTCATGTCGTACCCGTGGCCGAATGCTGAACAGTCTACATTCTTTGGTAAAGCCAGCTGTTTGGCTGGATGGCTGTCCAGAAACTTCCTCTTTTGCGCTATGGGAAGTTGATTGCTTTTTCTAGCGAACAATAGTAGTTTATTCACCTGTTGTTCCCCCGGTTGTTTCAATAGCTGGCAATGCCAGGCAGGAACATAGTATTGAAAGATTCCGGCAGAATTCAGGCAAAATTTGCCAAAAGTCATCTTAAAATCTGATCTTTACTAAACAGTTGGAACTTTCATGGGTGTAGAAGAAAAACAGTCTGCCGGGGAAGAGTTCGGTTCCGTTGAAGAATTGACCCGTAGAGTTCAAGATTTAGAGCACCAGCTAAGGTCGAGTGAAGAGCGTTCTCGCCTGATTCTAGCCAATCTGCCAAATGGACTGATTATTGCTCGCAAAGATTTTACTGTTGAAGCTGCCAACAGTGTCATAGAGTCTATGTTCGGATATGAGCGTACGGAACTTGCCCGGAGGCATTTGTCCATTTTGCTGCCTGGTTTTGACGCATCGAATGCCGGTAAATCGATAGATATTTTCGGCAGGAAAAAGTCCGGGGATCTGTTTCCGGCAAGCATAACTATCCTGGAAACACCGACACCTTCAGGTGCCCGCCTATTTATCTTTGTCTCCGACATCACCGAGATGAAGCGGTTGGAGCAGGTTAAGCGGGAGTTTATGGCTATGATCACCCATGATATGAAGACTCCATTGACCTCGGTGACACTATTCCTTGATTTGCTTGAGGAAGGAATCTACGGTTCTATCAACGAGAACGGCATTGCCACTTTGATGAACTGTAAGATCAGTGCCAAACAGATGCTTTCTCTTACCAATGATTTACTGGATTTAGATAGGCATGAATCAGGGCGTTTCGAACTGGAGAAGAAGGAGACTGACTTAAAAAGAGTGTGTCATATCGCCTCGCAAGCGGTGAATGGATTGCTCTATGAGAGCAAAATCGACCTGGTTTCCAGCGTAGAAGATTCCGCGGTCAAGCTTGATACCAGTCGCATCGTTCAGGTTCTGGTTAATCTCATATCCAATGCCATAAAGTTCTCTCCAAATGAATCATCCATTGATCTTGGAGCCTGGCATGATGCCGACAGTGTTTACTTTTCTGTCCGGGACCGAGGAAGGGGAATTCCAGAGAATTTGCGGAAAAGCATTTTCAGTAAATATGTCCAGGTTGAAAAAGGCGACTTTACCAGGGGCCGTGGCTACGGTCTCGGTCTTGCTATTTGCAAATCCATAGTTGACGAGCATGGCGGCGAAATTTGGGTGGAAAATGCCGAAGGGGGCGGGAGCAATTTTACTTTCAAGCTTCCCCGGGGCTAGTGTCTCAGAATGCATTCCAGACGACCCGTGTTAATCCTTATCTGTGCTGGGGATATTGTAAGGGTAGCGCCATCGACTTTCGCGGGTTCATGAGCAGGAATGTTAGAGAGCAATAGTAAGGATACAAAGGATATCTGTGAGACTTGCGGGAAGCGCACAGGCACCACTATATCCGGCTCTATCACCTCCTGGATTTTTAAAGAAAGCTGTTGTACCTGTGAACAGCTTTCGGGAGACACTCTTCACGAGACGGTTACAAGTGAATCGGCGGCGGAGTTGGATGCTCAGTCCAAAGACAGTGAGGAAGAGCCGATCCGACTGGGCCGTTTAGGTCAACGCTACGAAATTGTTGAGAAACTGGGTCAGGGCGGCACCGCAGCTCTATACAAAGTACACGACCTGGTATTGCAGCAAGATTTTGCCATCAAAGTAATCAAACCGGATATAGCTCTGGATTCGAATCATTACAAGCGATTTCAGTTAGAGGCGAGAGCGGCAAGGGATCTGAGTCATGCCAATATCGCCAATGTGTACACCTTCAATGTCTCGCCTGAAGGTATCCCCTATTTAATCATGGACTATGTTCAGGGGCAGCACCTGGGGGAGTTTATCGCCCAGGGGAAAATGACAATGCCCTTGTTTTACGAAGTCTTCAGGCAGATATTGAGCGCTCTAGCCCATGCCCATTCCCGGGGAATTATTCATCGCGATCTGAAACCAAGCAATATTCTGGTATCTGAATTAGGCTCCAGGCATGTCTGGGTAAAAGTTGTCGATTTCGGGATTGCCAAACTGACGATGCCCACCGATGATCAGACCCAGGTACTAACCATGGCAGGAGAAGTTATCGGCTCACCCACTTACATGAGTCCGGAGCAGGCTCTTGGTGAGGAAGTTAAGGCACCGGCTGATATTTATTCCCTTGGCTGTGTCATGTACGAATTCCTGGCTGGAAGACCACCTTTTAAGGCCGCTAATCCATTGAAGCTTATCGTCAAGCATGTAAACGAACCTCCTCCCAGCATCAATAAGCTGGCCGGCGATAAGTGCGGCATCGATCTGGAAAGAGTGGTGCTTAAATGTCTGGAAAAGGATCCCGCAGACCGGTATCAAAATGCCTTCGATCTGCGATCTGATCTGGAACTGGTGGCAGCCGGCAAAGAACCATTATTAGTGTCTGCCGCTCCGACTCCCCAGACCAAGACGTCAGACTTGTCCACAGCATTGTTTGACTTTGAGAAGCAGAATAATCTTTATCGCCTCAACAATCTGTTTGATGGTCGCCTTACTTTTGATCTGAGAGTCAATAATGTTTTCGAAAGAGTGCTTGAATTAGCATGTCCGGGAGACACTGTCTTAAACCTTGAATCAAAGAACCCTGATTTTTCCGGAGTTATCGTGATCAGGGAAGGGTATCAGGTATTGGGCGCCAAGATTATGAATGAGCCGGTTCGCGGCTATGACGCATTAAGGCGGCTGGTGGCCATGGCGGATGGAACTTTCCAATATTCAAAGATTACCGCCGCAGAGTACGAATTGCCCGATCTTTCTCTCAATCTGAATCTGAATTTTATTCTCTATTCTTATCCGGGTCTGCCTGAGTCATTGAATGAACTGCTTGAGCAGAGCAGCATCCGCGAGCTTGTGGTGGCGGTGGAGTCTGATGATTATTCCGGTTCCTCCGAAGCTACCGGTGATACTGCCGATAGTGATGCTGAGGATTCTGATTCCTGGAACAGAGTTCCGGTAAAGGAGAAAAAAGCAATCCGGGAGTCAGACTTCGATGGAGATTCCAGGCTGAAGGATCTTACTCACAAAGGTAAGAAGGAGAAGGAAGTAGAGAAGAGCCATGGCGACTACAGGTCCTTCAAACGAAAAGTTTCAGGTGGTAAAGGAAAAAATCTGGTTATCTTCATTCTTGTTTTGATTTTAGGCTTGACCGTATACTGCACAATTGGCCAAAATCAGAAGGACACAGGCAAAAACTCAGTCAGTAATAAAGCTGCCGCTACTAAGAAAGTAAAGAAGAAGTCCGGCAAGAGAAAACAGCATAAATAGAGATTGCCTTCTTCTAAATTCGTTTACTTATGGACTTATCAGTTTGTATCCGACACCGTATATGGTCTCTATGTAAGAACCTTTTCCGTCTTCGTCTATCCGCTTTCTGAGGCGCTTGACACAAGATTGAATCGCCTGCTCCGTTACCTCTGAGTCTGAATCCCACACTCTATCTAACAGTGCAGCAGAACTGAACACCTGATTGGGATTGCGCATCAAAAATTCTAAAAGAGAGAATTCGTTCTTTGAAAGTTTTATCTCCCGGCTCTCTTTTCTTACAGTGTGGGAGTCGGGATCGAGTTCAAGGTTTTCGAAACGGATGAGGTTGCCGGTGTATTCCACTGGTCTTCTCAGAAGTGCTTTGACTCTGGCCATCAACTCTCTTACCGCAAAGGGTTTGGTCAGATAGTCATCGGCTCCACTTTCCAGACCTCTTTCTTTGTCCTCAACACTGCCCATGGCGGTCAAGAGAAGAACCGGCATCTGTTTTCCTTTTCCACGAATTTGCTCTAGAACATCGATGCCTTCTCCATCCGGCAGACCCCTGTCGAGGATGACGAGATCAAATACGTAGGTGTTGAGATACTGGAGCGCGTCATCTGCAGTATTCACCGATTCCACCTGGAAATGGTTTTCCTTGAGCAGGTCGACTAGCATTTTTCTAATGCCTGGATCGTCCTCCACCACAAGTAACCTTGACATGAACCTAGTACCTTGAACAAACTGCATTCTTAGACATCTCGCCAGTATAGCTAACAGGGCTCGTGCAGTGCAATCTTACCTTTGCAGAAAAGTTGAGGAGTAGAGGAATAGAATAGAAAAGAAAACAAGCTAAAATAGAATTCGAATTTGTGAAAGTATGAATTGGTTTGGATTCTTTTTTTGTCTGGAGATTGCCATGAGTGATATACAAGACGTGATCAAGACCCGCGAGTTGCAGCTTGTGGATTCCGAAGGAAGATCCCGGATACATCTTGGTCTGGGTGATTCGGACAATGCCACCATGCAATTTCTGGATCGGAATGAAAAAGTGCGGGTGAAAGTGGGTTGTGAAGCCAAAGGACCTGCAAGTATCTCCCTTTGCGACAGTGATGGTGAAGCCCGCATTGTGGCAATGGTCGCAGAGAATGGTAGTAGCTATCTGTTTATGTACGATAAGCAAGGTGTTACAAGGGTGCAGGTCGAGACCGGCTCGGCAGACATAACAACGGTTATACTCGGCGGAAAAAATAAGAAGCCCCTGGTAAAAGCCACAGTGGACTCACCTGCCGACTCCTATGAACTGGGAAATGTCAGTTTGTATGATTCGAACGGCAAGTTG
>JAUIJG010000320.1 GCA_030431355.1 bacterium | reverse complement strand
CCCTCGTCGGATGTATCGGCGATGAAGCCGAGCGCACGCTCGATGCCGGTTTGGCGGAGTATCACATCATCGGCCCGGGTCTCTCCCCGGAAGTCTCTTCTTCCGGCAGAATTGTGGTGTGGGCCGTATCTTCGAAAGGTAGATCCATCTGGGTCACAGCCGGAGCGACATCCCTGGGAGCAACTTGCGCACCAGGGTCCTGGATGTAAGGTCTGCTCTCGGACTTGGCACCGCCTGTGCCACTATCGTCGAAGAAATCAAAGGAGCCACTATTTGTCGAAGCAGAGGACGCACCCGTTGCATCTGTCATATTCGCTGCTATAGCTCCGGAACCATCGGCAACACTGACGGAAGGACTGGAGCCCTGGTCGCCAAAGAAATCGACCACGTCCTGTCGGGCACTATTAGGCTGAGCATTTGCCATCACCTGGCCATTCTGAGCAGAGGTCACGGCACTGGAGCTGTCGGTGATAGGCAGATTTTCGAACTCGACACCTACCTGGGGCTCCCCGTTATCACTGGAGCCGGAAGAAGGAGAATTGAAAAACTCCTCCGGATTGAAATCGGTGCCGAATTGCTCCGCAAAATCGAATTCGGGCGTATTCAGTTTGTCGTTCGGCACGCTGCCGCCGATATGCACATCTGTGGCAGGGACCGCAGCCAGGTTGGCGCTTGTCTCTTCCGAAGAGGACTTCTCCTCTTTCTTGTCCTCCTCCTGGTCAGAAACAGGGGAAGAATCTTCATTAGAGGTGGGTTCGCTGGAATCAACGGGATCAACGGATTCAAAGGATTGACCACTGCTGCCGGACTCAAGCGAGCGCTCCTCAATTTCCACCGCCGGTGCCACCTTATCCGTCCGCAGAACGTTATCGGACTTAATCACTTCGGTGGGCAAACCGCTATTCTCACCGGCATTAGACGGATCATCAACCGCTCCAAAACTTTCGGCTTCTACGCCGACTTCACCGGCTTTGACTTTCACCGACTGCACAGCTTCCAGAATGTCGGATGTCTCGGCTGCCTGACTTTGATCTTTGACTTCGGGGTTCACCTTTTCCTGAACTGGAGTTGCGCTTGCCTCGGCACTGCTTCTGGCAACTGGTTTTGAGACAACGGAACCGATAGCTATAGATACGGCAGAACCGGCCAATCCCCCGGTAAGGAAGGGATTTTTTACAAGTTTCCTGGACGCCTCCACGGCTTCTTCCACCGGCTTGGTGGTAGCGCCGGCTATTGGATTGTTCTGATCGTCCGTTTTACTGTCGATTCCATTCCAATCCTGAACGTTTAGGGTGGAGGAACTCTCATCAGAACCGCCGGCATTAGTCTTGCCTTCTTCGTCTTCCGGTTTATCTGCCTCTTTCTCCCCGGCAGCACGACTCTTATTGAAAAATCCTTTTTGCGATAGAGCGTCCATCAATGACGGTTTATCGGAAGAAGCAGGCTTCTCCTCTATGGAGACGCTTCCAAACTCATCAAGCGTAGGGCTGGCAGCCTCCCTGGCGCCGGAAGTCTTAACGGAGGAGCCGTCCTCTTTGCCCGTTGGAGCCGGCTGTGAGCCGGGATTCTGGGTGGGAACGCTGACTGCCACGCCGAAATCGTTCTTCATGCCGGGATTTGAGACAGCTCCAGCACCTGCTGCTCCGCCATTATCTCGGGCATTCGCGCTTCCATTTCCATGACCATTGCCGTTACCGTGACCATTCCCGTTTCCATTTCCATTGCCTTCTTTCTCGCCCGGTTTTGATTCCGGACTAGAAGGAGAGCTTGAGCCGGGGACACCAAAGCTATAGCCGGAAGGGCTCTGGCTCTGAATGCTGTAAGAGCCGGAACGGGTTGAGTATCCGCTTCTCGACCTCTTGCCGCTTCCGAGGACGGTAAGTTGCCTGTGATTGACCACCCTCTCCACCAGAAGATGATCCTGCTTGACCGATACTTCCAGGGGAGGTCTGGTCTGCGTAAATGCCGGCATGTTGGTCGGGCTGTTCATAGCCAGAGAAACACCGCAGGAAGTACAGTGCTTTCCTTTGGTTCTTAGAACGATTCCACAGCTCTGGCAGATTAAAAGTTGCAATTTCCGATACCTAAATAATGGCTATCTACTATCAATGTACCCAGATTGCGGCGCATCCGCCATTGACAACCCGTTTGGTCAGCGGTATTTGCGCCGATTTTGCCGAGGTCAAATGCTCAACGGGAATTCTCACCGACTGACTTTTGTTTTACTAAGAGATCCAGACCCCCCGATTAGCCGTGAAAGCTGGATATAGGTACTGTTCAATAGTATATATATAAACACATGATGTCAAGAAGAAGTCGATAAATAGATGGTTCACACTATTTCAAAGATTATTTGAACCGAAGCAAGAATGTTGTCAATCCCTTTAGAATAGGTAATCAGAATGGGTCCTGGCGATTTATCGGAAGGTAAACTCTGAAATACGTCACCGTTCAATAATATGAGGTTATTTAAGCTAATGCGGGTACATTTTTATTATGGCGATGCGGAAGCAGCCCCCGGACCTCTGGGCAAAGGGCAGGGGACATAATACTGGACGAGGCATAAGGATATCTTGATGGCTGGTAACCAACAGGATGAAAGTACTTCTAAGAAGGCAGACAAGACAGAATCCAGTCTATCTCGAAGACTGAGGTCTCTGGCTAAACAGGCCCTGCCTCCGGATCCTTACTCGCACGAAGGCTCTGATCAGAGCGCAACCGCATCCCAGGCGGGATTCGAACTGGACTCCGTAGAAGAGTCACCCCAGGCTCCGGAGTCGCAAGCCGCTGCCACCGACAGTCAGCCGGCCGAAACATCTCCTTCCCAAGCACCGGTTCAACCTCAGCCCGGCTCAGGAAACCAGTCGGTTTTCAATTCTTTGCCCGAGCCCTGGGCAACCCATACACCATCAAATCAACCAGCAGCCCAAACCAGTCAAAATTCCACAGAACCGGTTCAACCAGTGTTGCCCAATTCCATGGTTGAGCCCCCTGCGCCTCCGCTGCCGGATTCGATGTTACCACCGGCACCACCGGAACCTCCTGCGCCGGAAAGCTTCCAGACCGCTCTAGAGCCACCTTCTCCTCTGCCTGAACCACCGGCACCACCAGCCCCCCTCAGTTCACCTTCAACCACAACCCCTGCTGTCGATGATTCCGAACAGGAAGACGCTGCGGAGAAAGCCGCAGAATCAGTGGTTAAGGCGCTGGACGCAGAAGAGAAAGAGGAAGAAAAACCGGTAGAAAAACCCCGTCGCCGACGGAGAAGAGCTTCTCGACAATACACAGGATTTGACGAAAAGCAGGAGAAGGCTGAAGAGGCTAATAAGTCAGATTCTGAGCCTGAGCCGGATAAAGAGGAAACAGCCAGTCCAGAAGAGATTGAATCCGTAGAGCAAAATCCACCCGCTACTGAAGAATCACAGCCTCAGGAGAAGCAAGAACCGATGAGCGACAGCTCCGAGGAGGAGCAAGAGGATATCACCGGGCAAGATTCAAAAGTCGAAGTAGAAGAAGTGATAACCCCGGTTGCAGAATCGGATGTGGAAGAGTTTGAGTTGCCGAAGAAAACTCAGGTTTCTATCCCGGAAAGCACTAAAGAAACAGTCACAATAGTGCAACAAGCCGGTCCGAATGTGCCGGATGAATTCTGGAATGAGTCTCAAAGAAGACAAAAAGAAGCTATAGAATTGCTCTCCAGCATAGACGAAGCGCTCGGCGTTTGCGCTATGAACATGTCTTCCCTGCAGCAAGCTAGTAATCAACAAAGTGAAGCTTTCAGCCAGTTCAAAGATACCCTGCAAAATCAAACTTTCTTCGAATTAGGTTTGAACCTGAACACATTAATGGACTCTCTATCCGCGGCCCTGGAGCCCATGAAAGCGGTGGGAGAGTTGGTGCCTTCCATAGACCAACTTGTCCAGACTCTGGAAGACAAGAATCAGGTCGAGAAAGAGAAGAGGATGAGCCCTGATGAGTTGGTCAATGCCCTGGCTGACCAACTGGCCTCAGGACAGATCGATCCCTGGACTTTTAAATGCGCCTACATGGCGGTTTACCCGGATGAACATCCCGCCGATCTACTGCGCAGACTTGTGGATAGCCTTGGAACCCAGCGCCTCCCCGGCGACCTTTTCCGAGCAGCCTACGAAGCTATTCAAGCGGCCGAACCACCACCGAGCACCATATCAGGCACCAGTCTGAGAAATTCGATAAATGAAGGAGCAGCTCCCAGCGAAGAGATGCTTAATCAGCTTGAAGAATTGCGCCAGTCGAACGCCGAACTGAAAGAGATCGTTCAATCTCGTGAAGACGAGTTGAGCAAGCGTATTGAAGAGAGAGAGGCTGAATACTCCAAGCTACTGGATTCCAAGGAGAAAGAGCTTGAGGAGATCCATGGAACTCTCAACAATCGACTTGAAGAATTCAACAGCCAGTACGACGAGATGGTTGACGCCATCAAACAAAGAGAAGACGAGCTGCATACAAAAGAGAACGAGCTTGAGAAGAAAGATTCCGAAATCAGTCAGCTAAGAGCACAGCTCGATGAATTGCAGGAGCAGTTCACAGACACTGTCGGAGACCTGCAAAAACAACTGACCAGTACGATGCAGGCTGCGGACGAAGCGGCCAGGGAAGCCGCTCAAAAAGTCGTCCAGAAGCCGGTAGAGGAAAAGCCGAAACCGGATACCTCTTCCAGCAATAAGAGCAGTAGCAGTTTCTTCGAATCTTCCGAACCGAAAGCACCACTTTTAGACAGCAGCAACCAGGGTCGAAATCCGCTTCAACAGCAGATGGAAACTTTTAAAACAATGTCTAAGCCAACCAGTAAGCCCGCACCACCGACAACACCATCGCTGGGTACATCGACTTCGCCTCCGACTCCATCGATGCCTTCCTCACCTGTTTCAAATCCATCTGCCAACCTGGCTCCTCCGACAACTCCTTTGCCGGAGCCATCAAATCAAGCAGTACCGAGTGCTCCACCCAGCACATCGATTCAGGGTGGATCGGGAATTTACAGCAACGGTGTCCGCACCCAGGTATTCGAAGTGATTGTCAGGCAAGCACTGGCCGGCGCGCCCTGGAGAGAGATTTGTGCAGGACCTATGCAGGTCAATAACATCTCTCCCGACGAAGTGGAAGCTGAAGTTAAAAGACGTCAGGCTTTACTGAACAAATAGGTTTACTTTTATTGGTCGTTACTCTGACCGGACTCGGCTTGAGATCGGTTTTGCCGTTTACGCGCTTCCTGACGATTAGAAAGAACTGTCTCACACGCTTTCCATTCGGTCACGATGCCATCAAGATTTGACATGTAGTGCAAAATCATCCGAGCAGGCAAACTGTCCATGGTGGTGGTAAAAGTAAAAATCAATACCCCAATAATGGTCAGGGTGCAGAGCGCAATCACGTTCCTGGTGAATCGAAACTGATCCTCGATCCGCCTGTTAAGCTCGTTGAATTTTTCCTCTATTTCGCGTTCCATCAATCCGTTCCAGAAAAGACCTTTTAATAACTTTTAGATTATATCCTCTTGAATTGTATCTACCCAGCTTGGAGTCTCCTGTTTATTTGAGAGATTGTCATCCGCAAACAATCAAGATCTCTTTCCAGGATAGTGCGAAAATCAAGAATCACCCGCTCATCCTGAATCAAAGGAATTACTGGAGGATCGGCAAGTCTAAACATGCGAGCCAGTTTACTGGCAGAGGTTTTACTTTTACAAGCCATGCTCAAACCGAAACTTTCCATAGTCTCACCGGGAAGACTGCCGCCACCCATGGTGGACTCGGTGGCCGCTACCTCAAGAACAAACTGGTCTTTATCTTGATCATTAATGCTCTTCATAAAACTTTCGATTCGTTTCTTGATCTCACCAGACGGTACCGCTGATAGTGCTAACACCGGCAATTCTTTTTCTGGATCTACGGTCAGATAAAGAGAAAGCACGCTCTCGATTAAGCTGAGAATCAGCTTGTCAGCTCTGAGGGCCCGGTACATGGGATTCTTTCTCACCCGCTTCACCAGATCGCCCCTGCCGGCCACAATGCCTGCCTGGGGACCGCCCAGCAATTTATCACCGGAGAAGGTGACAAGATCCATGCCGGAATCAATGACCTCTTCTACGGTGGGCTCTTTCTTCAATCCATATTTGGAGATA
>JAUIJG010000319.1 GCA_030431355.1 bacterium | reverse complement strand
TGACCTTCGGCGTTCTTAAATCTTTCCTGGGCTGCTTCTGCGGGATCTTTCTGGGCTTCTCTAGCTTCCAGATTGTTTTCAATCTTGTCCCCACCTTCTGCGGCCTCGGTCATGGCCTCAGACTGTCCATCTGAATCATTTTTCTGCTCTAATTTTGAAACCTGGTCTGCGTTATCACTACCAGATTTGGAAAGAGGCATTTCCTGAGCATCATTTAGAAGAGCTTCGCTGGCATCACTGCTACTGGCGCCGTCGCCAATTTTGCTAATATCGCCTTTGCTTGCTTTTCCGCCTACGTCTCCGCCATCAAATACGTTAGCCATCGTCCTTTTGGTTACTCCGTTGTTTTAGCTTTTAACCTTTTAGATAAGTGTCGGGTCGGTGCTACTTGAATGACGAACATTAACAGTGGTTAATCTTTGCTCTTCTTTCAGTCCCGGGAAAATCTGGCGAAATCGCCGGAATTCCTCCTGGCAGGGCACTTTTCCGCTTTCTGATACTAACTTACTCCTGCCCAGGGGGATCGTCAATGCGGATTTTACGTAGTCGGGACTTAATCAGGACTAATTTAAGGTTCAGATCTCCTGTAGATATAGATCTACTTACTGTTGCGCGAGACCTGCCAGTCGAACTGATAGCGAATCTGTACGTACGGGGGCGAGCCCACGGGCAATGGGTCCAATTTTGCTGTCTTCAGGGCCTGGAGAGCGGATTGGTCAACAGAGTCCACTCCACTTCCGTCAACTATTTCCGGATTGACAATGGAACCGTCACGTCGGATTGAGAAAACCGCTACCACTGAGCGGGCTTTGAATCCTTTAGGGGGAGCCCACTGGGATTGAATTGTCCTTTTCATCTTCTTCATATAAGGACCGAATTCCACCTCACCGACGGCGGCATCTTCATCCACTCCACCGTCATCGTCCCAATTAGCTGTTTCGATGGGAATATTCTGAACCCGGGGTTTGGAGAGTTTACTCTGCAGTTTCTCCTGGGCCAGTCTTTGTCTCTCGGCCTCCCGGGCTGCCAGACCGGGGTAATCCTTGAGAGAATGTCCCACCCGGATTGCTGCTTGGTTGGAGCTTTTAACTTCCATGGCAGGCACAACCTTGCTGATCTTTTCATTGCCATCAGCCACAGCGTAGACCGGCTCCTGGCTTTTGCCTTTTCTTTCCGAGGCTTGCTCTGTCACGTTCTTTTTGACGTAATCTACTATGGTCTCTAAGTCCATCTCCCCGGAGCCGGCTTTGAATCCTTCTATCAGGTTGGCCACCAGAAAGGATGAATTGTCCACCGATGAATGATAAGAAGGCTCTCCAAATTTGTTGCCGGCTATTATTGTTGTGCCTGTTTCATCGGCAAGTTTTTGGAAAAATCCGGCTTGGGCTTCACTTCCATTAGCGCCACCATTGGTTTTTTCGGAGCCGGCAGGATTGTCCGTGTGCCATGCGCTTTTGTCGACAAGCTCATCATCGGCATCATCTGTCTCCAAAGGTGAGATATCTAGAATACTTACTATATAAGGAGACTGGGTGCGACGTTTGATCTCTTTGAGAGTCTCCTTTAGTTTGATCGTGCCAATCTCCGGATTTTTGGATTCGGCTTCGTAAAAACAGAGCCTCAGATCTTCTCCGTCTTCGGTGGGAATATATCTGGTGCAGAAATAGAGAATGACGAGATCATTGGGAAGGGCATGTTTAAGTAACCATGGCTCGGCCAGGCACTTTTGAATATTTTTTTTGATTGCTTTTGTGTTGGTCACGGTCAACACATGTTTAGGTCCGAACCGCCCCATCTCCGGATTGGCTAACAAAGCCGAAATGAGAATGGCATTGTTTAGTCCGAACTTAATTGGCTTTATTGCTTTGTCATGGAAGCTATCGAGAGATACTACTAAAGCCCATTTCTCTCGTACTTTAGAAACCGACTCGGTTTTTTTCAGGCTGTTTTGAAGTTTCTTTTTGGCAGCATCTATAGGATGTACTTTGTTCAAGGCCTCTGCCTTACCCGGCATAGCTAAGGAGATACAACCGGACAGGGCAATGACCATTAGACTCCTGGTGCGCTTATTTTGTTTTGAGAGCTTTTGAAAAAGCATGGACAACTCACTTCTAGATTGGCCGACAGGAGCATTTTAGACAATTATTGGCGCTTGTGCTTATGCACAATTTATCTCACCAGTTTTTGCCGACTCTCTTTTCCCTGCCGACCTGTTGTTCAATCCAGTCCATCTCATCCTGGTCTAGCTCGAAAGCCTCGTAGACCATTCTGTTCAGTAAATTGAATTGCAAATCTATCTCTTTCTGAACCGCGCTCTTTTCTTCGTTTGTCAGATGCTCCATCTTCTCAACCATAATTGAGAAATCCGGAGGCATGCTTTTAAGCGGTATTGGCATCTCCTCCAGCGTCTCGATATCGATTTGGGCAAGAGCCATGCCGGCTTCTCTTGTTCTCATGCGGTAAACATATTTGTAGATAGAAGAATTCATTATCCCGACCAGGTCTTTTAAGTTCTCTTTTCGAGCCGACTCTTCTCTTAGTCTCCGGTTGGAAAAACTATGGACATTGTTTAGATGATATAGACCGCTGCTTTCTAGGGCGGCCACTATGGAGTCACCGGTCTGGCGCACGAAGATCTTGGGATTCCCTATTACTTCCGGGTCGAAGCCGCCGGAATAGAGAATGTTCGGATCTATATTGAGATATGACCCCTTCCAATCCACCGAAAAGGGACGAACCTCGGCGCCGGAGATCAGACCCGGTTTATAGTTGCCACCAGAATCTGATTCGGCGATTATGTTTTTTTGACCGACTCGGGAGCGAATACCTGTATGTCCTCTCAAAAGGCTCTTGAGCAAAGGGTATCCTTTTAGCCTGGCTAGAATGCGGTCGTCCATGCTGTGAAATATGAGATGGAATCGTTTACGGTGCCCTCCCACTAGCGAATCAATTGTGGTGTCATAGGAGATGGGAGAGTTTTGCTCCGAATCAATATTGAATTCTGGCTCAGTCTCGCAAAATGTTTTGACTTCAAGTTTATAGTCCGAATTCTCTTCCGGTCTTTCTTTTTCTAGAACAGCCAGGCACCATCTTCCTGCGGTGGCGCCAGGAAATATCTCCTGGGGAAACTCTGTAAGACTGACTATTCTGGAGCGATTCAGAATACCCTCTCGCAGTTTTGAGTAACGTCTACCGGTTAAAAAACTATCCGGGACAAGGAGAGATAACCGACCTCCATCCCTGGTCATTCGAAAAGCAATGTCGTGAAAAATGGCATTGAGCCTGATTTTGTACTCCGAGGAGTCAGGGTAAAACTGCTTATATAGAAGATGGGTTGACCTGGCGATGGTCGGAAGGTTTCTGGCGCCGAAGCTCAAATAGGGTGGGTTGGTTATCACCAGGTCGAATTTTTTTTCTCTGGATAAATGAGAATCAGGGCCGTTGTGCAAATTCACCAGGGTCGAATCCGTACAGATCAAATTATTCTCCAGGCGTCCAATAAGTTGATTGAATTCATTCTCGCAGAAGCCCAGAAGCCTCCAGGTTTTAATAAGCAAAGTCAATCTACTCAAACAGACTGCTCTTCCATCTATATCAATTCCATATAGATTGCCTGCTTGCTCTAAAAATCGAGACCTGTAATCTTCTTGATTTTGATGAACTGTATGATCCGATGAATCTGAATTAGCTGCTGCAAAATCATTCAAGCTCTTTTCGAACAAATCTAAATAACCAAGCAGAAAGTTCCCTGTACCGGAAGCCGGGTCCATAACACTAATACACTTCTTTAAAATATCCGGAAAAGATGACTTTGTATCTTCTCTGGATATGGTGTCGGAAGATTGGACCCCTTTCATTAGTTCGGGTGAGTAATTATCCAGACTTGCTTCTATGGAATACCTAACTATATTTGGTGGCGTATAGAACTGACCTTTAATACGCCTTTTGGATTTTGAATTGGCTTCTATTTGTATATCTTCCGGGCGATTACCCTCGAACATAAGGGAAAAGCACGTTAGATGCTCGAATAAAAGTCCTATTTCAGTAAGTTCTCCGCTTATCGTTGAGATATCGGAGTTCAGGAAATCAATGACCCGTCCGATTATCTCGATTTCATTTTCAAACTCAAGGGAGCTTTGAAACGGATACCACCCAGTTGTCATCAGAAACTCTATAGAGAATCTAATTTTCTCTTGGATATTGCTGTTTATATCTGCTTGAAATACGTCTGAACCATATCCGGTGACAAGCCACATCAGAAAGTAGCGCATTGAATATTCATTCAATAGCTCTTTTCTATGGTCTTCACTCTCTATATCCGATGCTAGTCCTCTTATATCTTCATTGTTACGGACTATTTCTTGCGCCACAAAACGCCTGAACTCTTTCAAGCGTTTTGAAACCCGGTATAAACTGCTGATTCTAGAGGGCATATGATAAAGCTGGTGATGTATAGGAGCGGATTAGAAAAGCCGGAGCCTTGCGAATTTAAGAGGGTATATGTTTACGAAATACAAATGTGATTCGCTAAGAATAATCGACTGGAGAGAGCTTTGGTTTATATTCCAGTGTATGTGATTAAGGCTGAGGATTAAATTCTCTACAACTGTCAGTAACCTGTAGAAAACTTCGCCTTGTCATTTATATCTGTCAGGGGCCATAAGTATTTAGATCGTATAAACTCCCAATTATTAGAGGCTTTTGAAGTTTTCTACAGAATGAAAAAGGAGCACCAGGTTGTCAAGAAAACTGTTCATAATCTCCACCCCGATAGGTAATCTTTCCGATCTTACTGACAGGGCCAGAAGTACTCTGAAGGATGTTGATCTTATATTCGCTGAAGATACGAGGGTGAGTATAAAGTTGCTTCGGCATTTAAATCTGCCGACCCGGACAAGCTCCGGTAGGGACAAGATGATCAGCTGTCACAAGTTCAATGAACAATCTCGACTGCCAGAACTGGAAAAAGCCTTTGAAGAAGGGCTGGATGTGGCTCTGGTCTCGGACGCTGGCACTCCTTTGCTTTCCGATCCGGGTCAAAAGCTTGTTCAAAACGCTATTGAGCTTGGCTTTGAGATCTGCTCCATTCCTGGTCCGACAGCCCTTATCCAAGCGCTGGTGGGTAGTGGACTTAACTGCGAGCGTTTTACTTTTGAGGGGTTCTTACCTGAAAAGGAAGGCATGATTAAGAAGAGGTTGGCGAGCCTGAGAGAAGATCCTCGAACCCTGATCTTTTATGTGAGTCCACACAACTTACTTAAGAGGTTGAATAGTCTTGCTGAAATTCTGGGCGACCGTAGAGCCTGCCTGGCAAAAGAATTGACTAAATTGCACGAAACTTACTTCCGGGATAATCTCAGCGCCCTGAAAAATCATCTGAACGAAGAGAATCTCAGGGGTGAATTTACCCTGGTTATTGAAGGGGCTCCGGAGTTAAAGCACCGGGAAGTGGACGAAGAGACTCTCAAAGAGTTCATTCTGATGGCTCATAGCCAGGGGCTATCTGTAAAAGAGATTGCAAAGAGTTGCCAGGAAACCTTTGGAATAAAGAAATCCGATGCCTACAGAGAAACGCTCAGAATTACCGGACGCGATTGAAACTCTGGCGGTATTAATCAGGGCCATTTTATATATAATTGACCTTCTTCCTTCAAATAGAGACGGTGTGAGATGTTTCAACCCGGTCAGATTCTAAAAGTAAAAGTAGAGCAAAGCCCAGGCGAATATGGTTATGGCCGAGCCACCATTGTGGACCGGGCAGGGAAGAATATTCTTGTTCAGATCAAAACCAGCAAAGACTCCAATAAGATTCTTTCACGGGGTACTAAAATCTGGTTCGTAAACGATTCTCCCAGGCTTACTTTCAATGGACTCTGGAGTTCATCGGTGGTGGGTAAGGAGATTGTCAAAGGACGAACTGTTCTGGTATGTGCCCAGCCGAAACTTGAGCCATTGTCCCAGAGGCGAAAATCTAATCGAGTCAATGTTGATGTGCCGGTCACCATCTCTCTTGATATCGAAGGCAAGGAGAAACTGGAGTTCAGGACAAGGGATCTCTGTAAGTCCGGGTCCGCCATCGAGACGTCGCGATTGGACGGCTCCAGTTTAGAAGTCGGCAAAGAGCTGAAATGTGTATTGCACACGGACCTGGGTGATGTCAGTTTGAAAGC
>JAUIJG010000318.1 GCA_030431355.1 bacterium | reverse complement strand
GAAAAAGCTTTAGCCTGGCTCTGGTTCTCGGAAATAGACTTCCCGGTTTTCTGTTCATAGGTCATTTTGATACTGGGTAGCTTGCCTGCAAAAGCATCCTTCGATTCTTTCAACGTAGAGGAACCGACGGCGGACTTATCTCCAGCATCCGCTTTCTGAACTGGCTTTGCCTTCTCTGACTTCGACTTGCCGCCAGCTTCAACACTCTCCGAACTTCTGTTACCGGCTCCAGGTTTCGGCGAATTACCATCACCTTTCTCTGCTTTCGCTCCAGTTTTCACTGTGGCGGTGTCACCTACCGAAGATTTCGGGCCAGCTTTAACCGTTGCTGTATCTCCTGCCAATGCTTTCGTGCCGGTCCTAACCGTTGCTGTGTCACCTACCGGCATCTTCGTGCCGGTCTTGACCGTAGCTGTATCTCCTCTTTCAGTGCCAATGTCCGAGCCGGACGTTTTAGCACCAGCGCTCTTTGTCTCTTTGCCACCACCAAGAATTCCATGCAACCCCGACCAACCCCGAAGACTTCCCCAATCCAAAGGCTGAATCAAAACAGAAGAAGGAACAAACGTCGCATCGGCAGAGACTCTCTTGCCCACAGTCACTCTAGATGGAACAAAATCCCTGGAGCCCTCAATTCCTCTAACCAACTTGACCTTTGATTCAGGCAGTAATGCGGAGAAACTCTTTTCCACAGAACGTGCACTAGCTTCAATCGATTTGGGATTGGGAAGCTTTCTGTCTACGATGCGAGCCGGTGTGGTTCTGTCACCCTTGCCTGAAATGTTTTCAGATACAACACGCGAGCCTTTTGCTCCAGCTTTTTCAGGTCTACCTTGTCGTCCCTCTTCTGCGCCTCTTTTGCCTAATGGCCAGCGAATCTTGAAGTCTTGTAGAGTAGGCAATGGAATATGCGTAGGCAATTCACCAGCTAAAAGCCCCCCACGCTTCCCGCTCACTTTGCCCGGACCAGTATCTCCGGTAGTACCACGATCGGAACCAATCCCCGTGCCTTTGCTTGACTTTGTCACCAGCTTGCCACTGCGAACATCGCCTGTTCTAGAGTCGCTCTTACTGGCCCCTTCTTCAAATCTTCCTGCTCTATTAGATCGAGAATCACCTTTAACCTTCACAGAGGTTTTAGGATTCTTTTCTCCGAAAAAGATCCGATCAGTCGCCTTAACGACCTTTTCGATATGAGCGCGCTCTTTTGGATCAATGGTCGCTCTTGGATCTCCGAACTTTCCTTGCCCTTGACCGCGAGGTCCCACAGATTCGCCCCTTCGGCCGGATGTCCCCCGGGGCTCTATGAAACGGCTCACCCTTCTACCCTTATAGTTTGGATACAGTGGGCTGTTCTTGCCATCCCAAACAAGAATCTCTTCACCGTTAAGTTCAATTCGCTTTCCAGTGCCATCATTTTTTACGTCGATGCGAGCACCGGATTTGACACCTTTTCCACCGGGTTCAATTTCACTGGAGGAAACGTTATCAATTACCTCACCTGACCGAACTTTGCCGCTTGGCGCTAAACCTGAGGCATGACCAGCTGATTCAATTCCGATACTGTGCCCCTTCTCTCCATGGGTAGAAGAATTACCTTTCGAATTTTGAACTCGAATGTCGTTAAGCGGCTCCACGATGCTTTTGCCAGCACCTCTAATCTCTCCGGAAACACTGCCGGGCTCTAGAGTCTTGCTTGCCTCAAGTCCTTTCTTTCCACTCGCAAGGTCAGCGGCACCTCCATATTCAAAGGGCACCTTTCTTTCAGTATGACCGGCGCCTAAAGCGTTGTTGGCTGACTTGAATGGATCTCCTTCCAGCGGCACGGCTTGCCGATTATCAAATTGTCCAGCACTGCCCTGAGCTGTGCTGCCATGGAGAGTAACCTTTTCGCCTGTGCCCTGAACCGGCAAGCGTTCAGGGGCGAGACTCCGACCGTCTCCGATTGCAGAATCACCGCCTTTAGCTGGCTCTCCTCGCATATCGCGATTCACCGAGCCTCTATCGAATTGCGAATTCTCTACATAATGAGTACTTGGTCCCTTTTCATTGGCTCTGGAGGAGCCATCAATCACAGCTTCTCCTTGCTTCTGACCAGTTCTATCTCCGCCCGGGGGAATGCGCTCAGCTCCGATTTCCGCACCGGGACCCGAAGCTGCCTTCGGCTTGCTTTGACCGGCAAGTTCACCGGGCTTCGACAGCGCTTTATCTCCACCTAACCCAGCTCCACCTAGCTCAGTCCCACCCAATGCATTTCCAGCCAGAGGCTTGACTGTACCAGTACCAGTTTCAGCTTTAGCCTCAGGCGCAAGAGGTGGCTCTCCGGATTTGACCTGTGGCTTCTGCGCCAATCCAGATGGAAAGCCTTCTCCAGATTTATTGCGTAGTAATTCAGAGTTAGTAGAGCCACCAGTTTCAGGAGGTTGGCGGACAGCAACCGCTCCCTTTTCCGCAGCTGGTGGAGACTCGACGATGGTGCCATTCCCGGGTTGCAAGCCAGCATCGCTGTTTTTGGCATATGAGCCGTCCCGGGCTTGAGTAGAGTATTTGGTCCTTTCTCCAGGAGTGGCTCGATCGGCTTCAGGCACCTGGGGATCTTGACCAGCCTTCGGCACCTCAGTTCGATACTCCGCAGACTTTTCAGGTCCTGTATTGGAAGCTCCAGGCTGTGTTACAGTGTCTCCACCAGGAGTAAAAATCTCTGCTGACAAGTTTCCTGGCTTGTCATCAGGCGTCTTATGCGACGTCCTATCATCCGGCTTAACCGAATTCGATTTCTCAATATCACCTGGATTGGGCATGATTCGTATAAAAGGCAGTCATATCTAATTCATTCCCATTTGCTTGACCTTGATCACCAGAATTAGTTGGCTAATTTCTTGTACATAGCCAGGTCTTCCTTTGCCAGTACTTTGTTTCCAAGTTTTCCGTATACCTGACTTCTCCTGAGATAAAAATCCGCATCGTCTGGACAAAGTTCTATTGCTTTACTGAGACTCTTAACAGCTATAGCGTGTTTTCCAAGATGTGATTCTGCCGAACCTTTTGCGTACCAGGCCAACCTTTCTTTTGGAGCAGCAATTACAGCAGCAGAAGCATCGGACAATGCTCCAGAGAACTCTCCAAGCAATAACCTTGCTAATGCACGACCAGTTAGCGCTCCCCCAGAATTTCCACGTAGCATGAGAGCCTTAGAGTAATCTCGCTCGGCTTCCTCGTTTAGCTTAAGAGCTCTATGGGATCTGGCTCTCCCCACCCAGTAGCCATAGTTCTTCGGGTCTAGCTTCAGAGCCTTCGTATACTCATCGATGGCACCTTGATTATCTTTCAACCACTCAAGTAGCTGAGCTTTAGTGCCGTGAAACTTCGCATTTTGTGCTTTCGTTCTTATAAGCTCATCTGTCTTCTTTACGTATTCACGCAAAATTTTGGGGTTTGTCTTTTCATTCAAGACAGGCGGCGAATCTGCCAGAACCGGCATCGCACCGAGAAATTGACCGAAGGCAAAACATAAACAAAAGAGTGAAATGGCTATGAAATTTCTCTGACTGCGCATAAACGCCTCGCTAAAAACCCAACTGAGATTGAACTGTGCGGCAAATTCTTCTGACCATCATCCTAGGAGAAAACGGCTCAGTCAATGGTAGATGCACGCACTCCGGCTATTGAACGGCAAATAAAAATTGCTATTGTCGAAAAATCGACTTCATCGTCAAGACCGTGATTCAAAACACTGCTCCAATAAATCGGATATCCGTTTGACGACGGAATCAAATGCATACAGTTCCGACAGAATTCAGTCTGGTTAGAGCGATCTGTAAACCCAATTAACAACAGTAATAGCAGCAAAAATGCATGCGAACTATGATTCTTCAAGAGAATTTTTGACGAAAACACCCAGCAAGGTAAAGCCGAATATTAAATCTGATTGACACCGAAAACGACTGGTATCAAAGGCTTTCAAAACCAAAAAATGCCGGAAATGCCACTTTTACATTTCTTTGTAAATTAAGTCTTTTCTGAGCCCAATTGAAATATAGAGCACCCCGGCGCTGTTCCGTCCACGTCCCGGCCGCTCTCAATACTCCAGCGCTCATGAGCTGTCAAATCCACGAGCAGCATCAGCTACCACGAGCAGCATCAGCTACCCCGAACGCATAACCTCAGCTTCACTCAAGCGAAGCCTCTCCGTCAAAAGCTTCTTCAGACCTGGATAGGTCGAGAGGTCCGGGTCCTCTTTCACCAACGCTATTGCTGTGTTTCGGGCTTCTTCCAGGATTTTTGCGTCTTCAACAAGATCAGCTAACACTAGATCAGGCAAGCCACTCTGCTTATAACCCATGAATTCACCAGGACCACGAATCTCCAAATCCTTCTCAGCGACAACGAATCCGTCATTGGTCAACTCCAGAATTTCCAACCGCTCTCTTGTTCCCTGGGACTTCATATCCGACACCAGGAAGCAATAAGACTGATCGCTGCCACGACCGACACGACCTCGAAGCTGATGAAGTTGTGCCAATCCGAATCTATCAGCGTTTTCAATAATCATAATAGTGGCGTTGGGAACATCCACCCCGACCTCTATCACTGTGGTTGATACCAGAACGTTATACTCACCTTCCCGGAACTGCTCCATGACCTCATCTTTCTCTTTGGATTTCAACTTGCCGTGCATCAATCCAAATTTCAGTTTCGGATATTTCTTAACCAATTTTTCGAACTCGGCGGTAGCCGCTTTGGCGGCAAGACTCTCGGACTCGTCAATTAGCGGAAACACAATATAAACTTGCCGGCCGGTTGAAACTTCACTCAAAACAAAATCCCACATTTCACGCTTCTGCGAGGGCCTCAACAGCTTTGTCTTAATCGGCTTTCTACCTGGTGGCAATTCATCAATTTCTGAAACGTCTAAGTCACCATGCATGGTCATGGCTAACGTCCTTGGAATAGGAGTGGCTGTCATCGTCAACAACTCAGGACTCTGACTTTTCGCTTTCAGGCGTGCCCTTTGCTTGACACCAAATCTATGTTGTTCATCGATAATAATCAAACCAAGGTTTTTGAATTCAACTTTGTCTTCAATCAGAGCATGAGTACCGACTGCTATGTTGATCTGTCCACTCAAAATCTGTTGATGAATCTCACGACGCTGTTTCACTCCCTGCTTTCCTAAAACCAGCGCACACCTGAGTCCTAGCGGAGTAAGCAGACGTTGAAACTGCCTGAAATGCTGCTCGGCTAGTATCTCAGTCGGTGCCATCATCGCACCCTGGAATCCATTTTCAATCGCTACCAGGAAAGCCATTAAAGCTACAACGGTTTTACCAGAACCTACATCTCCTTGAACAAGTCTGTGCATCGGCTTGCCGGAAGACAAATCCCTGGAAATCTCCCTGAATACTCTCTCCTGGGCGCCGGTCAATGTAAAAGGCAACGAGTCTTTCAACTTTGCCACCAGACCGTTCTCAGAACAATTCATTTCCAGAGCGGTCTCAGTTAAGTCGTACTGATAGCGACGATGAGCCAACTGAAGCTGAATAGAGAAAAGCTCATCGAAAACCAATCTTCTCCTCGCCTCATCCTTTGTCTCCACATCATCAGGGAAATGTATGGTGCGAAGAGCTTCCTTGAAACTCATGAGATTCAGGTCCGAACGAACTTTGTCCGGCAGAGGATCTTTCAACGCTCCTTCATACTTCTCCAGCGCATTGTTGATCACTGTGCGTAGATGACGAAGCGAAAGCCCCTCCGTCAAGGGATAAACAGGGACCAACCTTCCCGCGTGCAAGCTTACTCTTGAGTCTTCGGCATGATCGGAAAGCAATCCTAAAACTTCTATTTCGGCATTCTTCAGCTGGAAGCGGCGCGAGTATCTGTCTCGCTCCACTATTCCGGAAGCCATCACTTGAGCGCCTTTTGGGAACTGTTGCTTATATCGCTCAAGCAAATATCTGTTGGACTTACCACCGACAAATCGTGTAATACCGACACTACCGGTGCCATCAGAAATGAGAATCGTCATGACTGATACGGACTTCCGTTTCGATTGAAAAGCACTTACAGACTTTATCGAACCAAAGATGCTTACCTCTTGATCTTCCTCCAACTCACAGATTTTCAATCTGTTTTGAAAATCAAGATGACGCCGCGGATAATGCTTGAGCAGATCCATGACAGTATGG
>JAUIJG010000317.1 GCA_030431355.1 bacterium | reverse complement strand
TGGGACCGATACCCCTGATGCCGGGAATGTTGTCTGACTTGTCTCCGCAGAGCGCTTTGTAATCTATGATTTGTTCCGGCCAGACTCCAAGCTTTTCGTGAATCTGCTCTCGACCGAAACTCTTCAAGCCTTCTTTGGTCGGCATCAAAACATTTATCAATCCTTCCGAATTGTCTTCTTTATTGACGAGTTGAAAGATGTCCTGGTCACCGGTGAGAATCACCACTTTCCTATTTTCGCTGGCGGCTTTGACGGCAACCGTACCAATTATGTCATCGGCTTCGTAACCATCCAACTCCAGAAGTGGAATGTCCAGTACCTTTACCCCTTCTTTTATGAGAGGCCACTGGACAGCCAGGTCGTCAGGCATTTCGTCCCGGTTCGCTTTGTAGAGATCATAGTCCTCGTGCCGGAAAGTTTTGGCACTGGTGTCGAAACAAACCGCCATCATGGCAGGATCCTGTCTGTCTATCAGGTCAAATAGAGAGTTGAAGAATCCCATCACTGCCCAGGTGGGCACACCGGTTTTGGTGCGCAAACCGGTGGTGAGAAGAGCATAGAAAGACCGAAAAGCCAGAGAGCTTCCGTCTACCAGGATCAGGGTTTCTTGAGCAGCGTTGCTTCCGGCCATTTCAGTTATCTAACCTCTTTTTTCTAGCGTCTTTTTCTTTTGTCCTTGTTGGCAGCCGCATCTTTACTGGGGGCCTGGGGTTTAACCCTGGGCAGCGGAGGACCGTCCACTTGTGCGAAGGCTTCATCCAGGGCACGACCTTCACAAAGAGATGGTGTCTCTATGTTTAGCAAACCGGCAACAGTGGCACTGACATCCGCCGGAGAGGTTGTCGTGCCGAACTTGCCGGGCTTGATACCGGCTCCGTATAGAATAAGCGGGACCTGGGTATCGTAGCTGTAAGGAGAACCATAGCCGGTGCCATCGGATTTTTCGGTGAAGACAAATCCGGGCTTAGGCATCACGTATAGCTCTCCACTTCTACCGAAATAGTAGGACTTTTTAACCGCTTCCGTTTTCGGCCCGTTGGGTGATTGGTTGGCATAGAGCTGATATGCGGTGACAATGTCACCGATGCCGGGAACGGAATGGGCTATTTTTGAAACCAGGGACTCAACATCGGGCTGTCTTACTTTCTGATTGTCCATGGCATCAAAGTTCAAATAGAGATTTGGGGGATAGAAGGCGTCTATCCAGTCTTCTTCTCCAATCTGGCTGTCCAGTTTTGAGTCTAAGAATGTAGTGAAGATCTTAGGATCTATTCTGCCGGCGGTCATGCCCCTTTCTCCGAGAAATTCAGGAATAGCCGGGCTACCGTGACTGGCGGTGAAGACGATTAAACAGTTGCTCAATCCGACATTGGTATCGACAAACTGGAAAAAACTCTCCAGGCTTCTATCCATTCTCAGAACGAGGTCTTCGGTCTCTTGACTGTAAGGTCCGAAGTGTTGGGTTAGCTGTTCACCGGCGGTCAGACCCAGTGCCACGAAGTCGGCGTCGGTATGCTGACCCATCCGTTCTTTTTCAATCATCGATTTTGCAAAATCCAGAACCATCTGATTGGCAAAGGGGGTCATGGCAAAATTGGAGTAGTAGCCGCCATCTTCGACATCTTCCCCGCGATTGATTATGTGGGGGAATCTCTTGCCGTCTCCGGGCATTGAGCGTTCCCTGCTGTACGAATCGCTGGTTGAAGCGCCATATTGGGTTTCGGGCATCAGGCGCTGCCAGGGTTTGCCGATGTAGCGGTCCGGGATGTGTTGGTCGTTGAAAGATTTAGCCCAGCCGGGAAGGGTGGAGCCGTATTTTGAAGAGCTGACCATATTGCCTGTTTTGGGGTCCATCCAGAAGGCATTGGTGGCAAGTTGTCCGCCGAGCAGTAGACTTGAAGATTGATCTACTGAAGCGCTGAACACTTTAGATCTGCCATTTGTAGCCAGTTTGAGCTGATCTCCCAGGGTTGTTCCTGCCACATACTTCAGTCCTCCGGCTGTGCCGTTTGCTCCCACCAGGGTGGAAGAATTGTCGCCGGTGGGAGGTTTGGGCCCCTTTGAACCCCTTGAGTACCACTGGTTGCCAACCACACCCGTACTCCAGGGATGGGCTCCGGTGGAGATCACCGAGTGGCCGCAAGCGGCATGGGTGGTGGCGCTTTTATACTTGCAGTTTGTGAAGTTTGCTCCTTGCTCCAACAGAAATCTGAATCCGCCCTGGGAAAGCCTGCTTTTATATCTTTCCAGGTAGCTATAGGGAAACTGATCGGCCACGATAAGGACCACCAGCCTGGGAACCGCTGACTGGCTGGCCTGGGCACTGGCAGACTGGCAGAGAGGGCTACCTATCTGTCCGGGTACCAGCCCTGAGAGCATGCTGGCTAAAAGGATAAACGATAGACAGAGGCTGGCTAATTTCCTCTTGGTAACCGTAAGGGCTTTCTGGAATTGTGGTTTCATCGCTGTCAAGGGGCGGCCTCCACTTTTGACTTCTATATTGGATTTGAGTTTATCTTTGCCGTTGTCGGCAAAACAAAAGATATGACAAAGCATTTTACTTGGCCTGAGGCAAAACTTCAGCGACTTGAAAACAGTCTTCTTGCAATATTTCACCTTCAAATTACTTTGGAAACAGATGCATAATGTTTGCTATCTTGATATCTTTAGTGCATTCAGGTGTCCACCTAAACGTCGAAGCCCGGATATAGTTCCGGCAAAGACCCCTAAAACAATTGGAGTAATACAATGAGTGAGAGCACGACCCTAATTAAGAAAGCTGTACTGACCAGCGTTGGTGCCACTTCCAATTTTGATCGAGTAAAGACGGCTATTAACGAAGCCATGCAAGATTTAGTCAAAGTAGGTAGCGACCTCATCGATGAATTGGAAGAGCAGGGCAAAGTCAAGACTGAAAACGCCCAGTCCTTCTTGAAAAATGTAAAAACAGAAGCTAAACAGAAGTCCGATGAAATTGAAGACAAGGTATCCGGCAAAGTAAGAAGTGCCGCTAAAGATCTTGGATTTGTTTCCCGTCGCGAGTACGAAGAAGTTCTCGAAAGATTGGAAAAACTGGAAGCTCGTTTTGGCGGCGACGCCGATGTTGTGGCTGAAGTTAAGGAAGAGCCTAAGAAAAAGTCTCGTTCCAACAAGAAGACTCAGTCTAAGGAAGAAGGCGAGAATTCAGAAGAGGTTTAACTCTCTTCTGGGATTGAATAATCGAATAAAGGTGCATTTCCATTTAAGGGAGTGCACCTTTTTCTTTTGGTGGTGTTACATCATCTCCGCCGGAATCGGAGGCACCAGGGGCACCTTGCGATCGTATCTGGGATCTGTAACAAGGGTGGAGCGAGGGATGTCCTCTACCTGGGGTAGCGGTCTGCGTAGTTGTATCTCCAGGACCGGACGTGGACATATGGAGAATGGCGGATCGAAATCCTGGCACCAATAGCGATTCTTTGCCATCGAGTTGCTGCCGCTTTTTCTTGTGTTTTTGTGGAAGCTGTTATTGGTCAGTAGTACCGACCAGAGTACATCTGGATCTTTTCCTGTTTTTAGAGCTTCGACACAATAGTAGATCGATTGATCCTCGGGCAAGGCTTGCGCCGCAAAAGGATAGCTGCTTGAAAGGTGGGGGCTTACTTCGTCAGCCGTTTCAAAATCCCTGGAGTCGAAGATTATCGTGATAGGACCGGCGAAGCGGTTGTTTAGATCCTCAGCCAGCACCATATCCAGTGGTTTCCCTTCTGCCTTGATGCCGCCCAGGGAAGGGAATCTTTCTTTCCAGGGTAATAGTATTTTGGCCTTCTCTTGAAGCCAGACAGGGACATCTGAATTTTTTGAGTTTGAGTCCAGGGCTAAGAGCAAATCTTCTTCTGTCAAGGGTTTCTCTGCCGGAATATAGAGGAGCTGGCGACTTAAGAGGTAGCCCCGGTTGGGCTTATCCAGGCTGTGTAAGCCGTTTCTCAGCAGGCTGAAATTTCGAGAAGACATATCGAAAGACTTCTCTGCGATCTTCAGTCCGTTTTTTCCCGCTCTTCTTGCCAGGGTTATCATCTGCTTCAGCTTCTTTACTCTTTCTTGAGTAGCGCTCCCAGACTTTAATTCACTCTGGTATTGACGCGAGAGAGTCCTTGCCGTCGACATTGTTTCGATGGCGGCTAAATTGGTGGAGAAGATTGAGTACAGATAATTTTGAATCAGGGTTTTGTCGAAATTGATTTTTCCGGCCAGGGCAGCATTGCCCTGCCGGTCTATCATTATGGGTAGAGCTGAGTAAGGAAAAACCGGCGCCTTGTCGGGAAATTCAAAGCAATTAGCCAGGGCTTTTTGTCCACTATTTCCCGGCATGGTGGCATTGAGGAAAGCTCGCTCTCTTGCTCCGGTCTCCACGGCCAGGCAGCTGTTCACCTCCGATAGTGGCTTGCTTTTCAGTGGCGTTTTTAAAAAGTTTGAATTAATCAGAGCCTCAATCCGCTCCGTGGATGGTGGCGGAACTATCTCTTTGAGCCAGGAGTAAATTCCTGCGGAGATGGCTTGGTCCGGTCGCATCGAGCTAAGAACCGGATCAATAGTGGGATTCAGATGACCTTCTCCGGGAACTTCGCCTCCGGTTGTCTGGGCCCAGTTGCCTTCGGTCAGCCAAATTTTGTTGTTCAGAAACTTAGAAATCGAATTCATGCTCTCCGGAATACCCTGGGGGCATCTAATGGTGAGACAGGTTGGCTGCGGAGGGTGGTCCGGGGCGCCTATTAAGCAGCATGAAGATTTAGTCTCCAGGCTATCTGAGTAGCGGTGTTTTAAAGTTGCCTCCACAAGAATCGCTCCAGGTAGCATGGACTCCGACTTGAGCACAAAGCCATCGGCGGGCACCACCCTTGACTCATCGTAGACTTTGTAGAAATGCACCTGGTGCTCAGCGGTGATGGGAACGGCAATATTTTCCCTGTAGAATCCGTTTTCAGCGAAGGCTTCTTTTCTATCCTTGTCCGGAACTTTGATGGAAGTTGCTCTTCCGGATGACTTTCCGTATAGTCCCAGGGTTATTTTTAGTTCTGCGATTACCGTATTGCTGGGCAAATTTCTCTTCAGGGAATCATAAACCCGCATAAAGACCTGGTTCTTTTGTCCCTCTTCGTCTTCCTGTTCTGATTTTTGAGGTATATTCCTTACCTCTGTCTCTGGAATTTCTAAATCGGAAACAGCCGCCGATAAGTTGTCTTGAAGGGTGCTTTTCAGTCTCTCCAGGACATCCAGGTCTTCATTGGCGAGATTGAGAATAGTTCGATTGTTGGTTCTAGTGGCGTATACTGCTGCCGCTTTTATTGAAGCGTAGATTGAATTGAGCGATCGGATCCGGGTAGGTTCCATTGCATAGTAGGTGCTATCCTCGAGGGTGGTATCACACAGGCCTATAAGGCCGAATCTGGGGTCTGCCACCGAGACCTTTTTGATCTCCTCTGCCCCCATCAGAGCGGCAAGCTCAATCGGCTCCACTTGTTTTCGGGATTTTTCAAATTGGACTATTATCAGTACATAGGCGACTATCACCAGGCCGGCAAGTGCCGAAATGGCAAGTAGTTTCAGTAGTGAAAAGTCACTGTTTGATGATGATGAACGCATTCAGTTCTTGCTCTAGCTCTCCCGAATCTCTAGATCTCTTCCGACAAATCATCTTCCGGGCACCTTCCATAGTAGTCTATTATAAGGTGCTACCATAATTGGTGTTTAAGTGAATTCTTTTCGAACACTACTGCTGATACCTCTTCTCCTTCATTTGTCAGGGGGAGTAGGACTTGCCGCTCCACCATCCCCGGAAACTCAGGTTGATGAGCTAATCCGTCAGGGAGCCTACTCGAAAGCCAGAGAAAAGATCGAGAGCTTGTTGGCAACTGCTCCCGATAATCTCAACTATCATCTGCGGGCTGCCAGACTATACAAAAAAATGGGTCTCTGGTCCCGGGCCATAATGGAGTATGAGGCGGTACGCAGACAGTCTCCGAATTTGGCGGAACCTTATATCGCGCTCTCGGAAATGTACAGTGAAAATCTAAGTTCAGATCTTGCCCTGAGCATGGCCAGGGAGGCGGTCAGATTGACGCCGAATTCAAAAAAGGCGGTGGGGCAGTTGATCTCCAGTCTTCTCTCCAACTATCAATACCAGGAAGCCAACGAAGAACTTGCGGCGCTCCT
>JAUIJG010000316.1 GCA_030431355.1 bacterium | reverse complement strand
CTTTGAATTTGTCACCATCAACTTCCAGGTTCACTACCATTGTTGCCTGGGGCATATCGAGCAATTCTGCCAGGATGGAGGGCACCTGGTTGTTGTCGCCGCCAACCCCTTGCTGACCCATGAAGATCATGTCGAAGCCACCATCTTTAATGGCGGCAGCAAGAACTTCTCCTGTGGAGAGGGGGTCTAGCCATTCAAATTCGGGATCGTTGATATGGACTGCTTTGTCAATTCCGCGCGCCAGGCTGTCTCTGAGAACATCCGTTACTTCTGCACCGCCGATAGAGAATACTGTGGTTTCACCACTGGTCTTCTCTTTCAGTTTTAATGCTTCTTCGATGGCGAACTCATCATAGGGACTGGTAATAAAACGCACACCGTCGAGCGCTATATTGGACTTGTCATCGGCAACTTTAATGTTGGTTTCTGTGTCCGGTACCGACTTTACACATACAGCAATTTTCAAAGCCATTCCTCCCGGGGCGGACTTGTTTCGTTCTAAGACCAACACATTTTATTTTGTCTTTGGCGAAATCATTGATTTTTACCAGATTCTTTAATCCCTTTATAAAGGAAGTGCGTCTCTTAGAATCCTGGTAGTAAAGCGATTCATCCGGGATTTGAGTTTATTTGCGGCTTGAGCATGGTTTAGTAGTCAAGCCGTTTGTTGTTGAGCAGATCGGCATGAAATTAGTTAGTCGCTCTTTACTGCCTGTCTATTTTTGCACTACTGAAATCCGATGAAGGTCATCTTCAATTTTTTCTATTTTGAATCGGACCGACAGAAATTTTTCAATGGTTTCTATGTTGGTCCGTGTATGCATCGAAGGGGTGAAAGTTGTGTAGGAGCCGCCTCCAGCCAGTGCCATAGGCAGTAACAACTGGTCGGCGAGATACTCACCTATGGCGGCACCACTATTTAGATATCGGAGGCATTGTCGTGACGTCTCCTCCGATACCTTTTCGGCACTCAATCCCTTTCTTCCAAGGCCGACAAAACATTCCACCGGAGGTTTTGCTTTTGATAAGTTTTCACCGGTTTCTGACTGCGCAGTGATGCCTGCATCGACAAAGATGTGGATGCAATTGCCCGGGCTCATGCTGTTCTTGGTTTGAATCACATCAACCGCAATCGAACTCCTCAACTTTTCTTTGAGCACCCGGGCTTCTCTTTCAGCAATATGTTCCGGTAGATGAGCAAGCAGAATTCGTGCTTCTACAAGGGGCTTATTTAGCCGATCTCTTTCGAAGTGAACCGGAGAGAGGCCTTTTTGGGGCCTGGTTTCGACAATCAACTCTCCTCCTCCTCTTGGATAGAATCCGTACTTTGGGACTGTTACTTTGATCTCGGGTCCAAATAGATTGACCGCCGGGATAAATGACGAGATCAGGAAGTCGGCAGTTGGAGCGAATGGATTGTGGGTGCCGCCTTTCAATCTCAGAGTGCTTTGTCCCTTCTGATTCAATAACTCGTAGAGGATCGTTTGAAGCACGAGAGTAGTGCTACCGGCAGTGCCGATGTCAAAAAAATAGTTGCCCGGCTCCGCTTCTGCTTCACCTGGTTCAAAGGTTAGCCGGCTGGAGTTGAGTTGGTTGCCCACTACCTGGGCGCAACTGAGGGTGGCGGCGGCTTCGATCGCCGTCAGGTGCTGCTTTTTAAGTCCCGGTTTTGCTCTAGCGGCGCGGATTTTTTCCAGGTGAAAGGGAGTTTTTGTGATCATAGACAGGGACAGACAGGTTCTTAAAATCTGACCGCCGCCTTCTCCCTGGGAGCCATCAATAACAAGCAATTCTTACGTCCGCAATTAAGAGTGATTTCCGTTCCCATCTGATTTTTTGTTCTCCGGATGGAGCAATACACCTTCCGGTTTTAGGTAACATTTTTCCTTCTCGCACCAGGAGATTTTCTCAACCAGCTCATCGGGATCATCTACTATTTGAAGGAGATCCAGCTCACTTTCGGATATGAATCCCCGGGTTACCACATGGGTTCTCAGCCAGCTCAGCATTGGATTCCAAAATTCCGAGTCGACAAGAAACATTGGAAATCGTTTGATCTTGTTTGTCTGAATCAGGGTGACCGCTTCGAAAAGCTCGTCCAGGCTGCCGAATCCACCAGGCAGAATCACAAAAGCCTGGGCGTATTTAACGAACATCAACTTTCGCACAAAGAAGTAACGGAAATCTACGGATACGTTCTGGTAAGGATTGCCGCTTTGCTCAAAGGGTAACTGGATATTGAGACCGACGGAGGTGCCACCGGCTTCGATGGCGCCACGGTTTCCCCCTTCCATTACGCCGGGACCGCCTCCGGTAATTACTGCGAATCCGGCACTGGCCAGCTTATTGGCTATGTCTCTAGCCATTTGATACTCTTTGTCGCCTTCCTTACACCGGGCTGTTCCGAAGATAGATACAGCGGGTCCGATTTTTGACAGATCATCGAATCCTTCCACAAGCTCAGCTATCATCCTGAAAATCCGCCAGGTGTCTTTGACGGTCATCTCTTCGAGCACAAATCTACTGTCGGGCATACATCTACCTCGTGGTTAATGCCTCGGGACCCGGAATCTTCGTCGGGCCTCTGGTACTTATGGTGTTTACTTTATTTCTATATACTTCTAGTCTAGCAGGAAGAGCTCAAGTGCGTTACGATCATGCATCTGGCCTGTCTTGACGTTGGTTTCCAGTCTGGTCAATTTCTCTTTTTTCTTTACCAGTCGCTCCAGGCTCCAGCTCCTGAGCCTCTTCAAGTCCTTCTCCACCACGAAAGGTTTCATCTTGAGGGCATAGGAGACCTTCTTCACCTGTTCCGGCAGGGGGAGTTCTCGTTTTTTGATTCCCGGGGCAAAGGGGAGTTTGGAATTGGCCTCTTCGCAAATGGCTTTCATCTCTATCCAACGGGAAAGAAATGTCTGTAGAGTTGCCATAATCTGAATGGCCGGTTGTCTGGAGAGAAGCTCTTCTACACTTTCCAAAACCCTATGGGACTGTCCCTTTAGCCAGTAATCGAGCATTGAGAAGACATGGGAGTGATAGGGGCTCATCTCTTCCACCACGGCCAGGGTAATATGCTTTTCGGGCAAAATATAGACCGATGCTTTCTCAAGTTCGTTGGAGATCTGTCTCAAGTTTGCCTCGGTGCCATCCATCAAATAAGTAATGGCGTCATCGTCTATGGTTGCACCAAACCTGTGGGCTTCCTTGCGGACCCAGGTCTCGAGCTGTGGATTGTGGGAGCCTACATAGAACCTAACCCGGGAAAATTCTTCTATCTTGCAATGTTTTGATACCACCTTTGATATCTTGAGGCTTTTGTCAAAGTTAAAAGGACAGGCGAAGATCAAGTAAGTGTTCTCTGCCACCGAACCCAGAACATCATCAAGATGATCCAGCTGTTTATTACTTTTGCTGGAAGACACTTTCGGTTTACTCGCCGCCTTTCCCTGACCGCGTTTCTTGGTGAACAGATCGCAGTTATCGAAGACAATGACTTTATTGCCCTGGCCGAATGGGACAGTGAGGGCGCTATCGGAGATATCGACTATCGAAGGTCTGTCAATTGTTTGCAAATTGAAGGAGGCCCAGGCAGGGTCCACCAGAGACGTCTTTAGTTTGGAAAGCTTTCTTTTCAGCTCGAAATCTTCATCGCCGGCGAGGACAATTACTGGCATTCTCTTGCCCCCTTCAGCTAGAGATATCCAGGGCGTCTGCCTTCAATCTCTCTCCGGTGGCTATGAAATACACCCGTTTGGCGATGGAAACACAGGCGTCTCCCATTCTCTCCAGAAAACGATTGCAGAACAAGAACTGAGCCTGTAGCTGGGCTTTGCCTCGGTCCTGGTCTCCCAGGTCGGTAAGCAGTTCTTTAGACAACTTGTCGTGCAGGTAATCCACACTGTTGTCCCTTTTCAATATTTCTTTGGCTTTGTCAGATGCGTCGGTGAGAAAGACTATGAGGTTGTCTTTGGCCATCTGATGAACCACCGAGGCCATCTCTATCAACTCCTGGGGAATATCTATCTCTTCTACACCGGCCCAGTAAGCTACCCGACCAACTCTGTTCGCGTGATCGGCAATCCGTTCCAGTTTTGAAATTATGATGGTGATGCTGACCAGAGTCCTTATCTCTTTAGCAGTCATGCCGTCTTTTTCCAGAAGAAGGTCCAGACATTTCTCCTCGATGGCGTGACAGGCTGAATTGATCTCTTCTTCCTGACTCTCAATAAATTTCATGGAAGCAGAGGGATCTTTTTTCAGGAGTTTGGTCATTTCGCCCACTGTGGTATCGACTTTTCGACCCATGGCGATTACATCACCTTTTAAAAGTGTGAGACTCTCTTTCAATTTCTACTCTCCGTGCTCAGATCCGGTCATTATGCCTGCCGGACTGTTCAGCCTGTATCCAGACCTTTGAACTGTTTCCAGAAGCTTCGGCTTTTTAGGATCTTCTTCCAATTTTTGTCTTAGCCAGCGCATGTGAACAGCGACTGTTTTCACATCGCCGGAGTAATCCGACCCCCACACTTTGTTGAGAAGAACATCCGTCGACAAGGTTTTGTCGGCGTTCTTCATGAGTGTTTTGAGAAGTTTGAATTCTTTTGGGGAAAGGTCGATTTTCTTTTCTTTCAACGTAACCCGCTTAGCTTCATCATCCAGGAGCAGATCTCCTACTCGCAACCGGGCACCGGTCACAGTATCTGATTTGCCGGAGCGTCTGAGCAGGGCCTGTACCCGGGCGGTGAATTCTACTTTGCTGAAGGGTTTCGCCAGGTAATCGTCGGCGCCGGCGGAAAGCCCTGCCGCCACATCATTGGGGGATGAGCGTCCGGTGAGCATCAAGATCGGGACTTCTATTCCGCGCTCTCGAATCAGCTTTACCACTTCTGGCCCGGCGAGATCAGGCAACATCCAGTCAATCACTATCAGATCCGGTGCCGTTTTTTCCAGACCGCTCAAGGCATCCAGGCTTCTTTTGAAGGAGGTAACTTCAAAACCAAGCCTTTTCAGGTTGTAGGTCAGGGTTTCGATGATTGTTTCATCGTCGTCTACAATCATTACTCTTTGCTGGTCTTTCAATTTTTATCCTCCCGGGAACTGGATGATGAAAGTAGACCCGGATTTCTTTTCAGACTGAACGGTTATCTTAGCACCGTGCAGGTCTACGATATGTTTGACTATGGACAGGCCAAGCCCTGTACTGCCTCTAAGCTTTGTCCGGTCTACTCGGTAAAAGCGCTTAAATATCTTTGGAATTTCTTTCTTATCTATTCCGATACCATCGTCGGAAACCATCAAAGTTCCAGGCTCCGTACCTGAGTTGATTCGCACGTGCCCGCCTTCCGGGGTATATTTGATTGCGTTTCCGACCAGGTTGAGCACCACCTGATTTAGTTGCTCTTTGTTGGCGTAGATTTTGTATTCTTCATCCACATCGCAACGGACTTTTATACTTTTCTTACTGGCCAGATCAGCGGTTGTCTCCATGGCATAGACAGAGCTATCGATTAGATATACCTGTTCTCTCTTAAGATCTTCCTGCTGGTTGTGGGTTACATGTTCTATTGAGAGAACATCCTTAACAAGACCCTCCAGGCGATCTACCTCTTTGCTTGTGCGTTTGAGCATTCGGATCAAGGTCTCTTTATCTTCAAGAGCACCGTCCAGGAGCGTCTCCACCAGGAGTTTTATATTGGCTATGGGTAATCTCAGTTCATGGGAAACCTCAGCGATCCAGCTTCTATCCAGAGAAGACTGGCTTTCTGTATTTTTGGAGTTCTGACTCTTTGAATCTGAACTCGACTTTGAGCTGGAACTCATTTCAAGGAGGTTTCCCAGGACGACAAACTGATCTTAGTACACTGAAAGAGGCGATCATACATATGTTCGCAATAATTCAACATTATTTGAGCCAGTTTATTTGCACGCGCTACAATCCTCTTGCATTCCCAATATTAAACAAGGAGAGAGAGCTTGCATCCTGTCACTTTAGTCATTTTAGACGGTTGGGGAATTGGTGACAAATCAAGTGCAGACGCAATCTATAATGCCAAAACACCTTTTATAGATAGCCTTTATAAAAACACGCCAAATGCAACATTGAGAACTGATGGAGAGCATGTAGGTCTTCCAAAAGGACAAATGGGAAACTCGGAGGTAGGCCATCTTAACATTGGAGCAGGTCGTGTAATATT
>JAUIJG010000315.1 GCA_030431355.1 bacterium | reverse complement strand
GTTTTTGCCTGGAGGCGCTGAGCCGATATTCTTTATCAACTGAAGCAGAGGGACATCTGTAGGTAACCAGGAAACTAAGAAACCCGCACGAAAGGGATACGAACAATTTCCTTAAGAGAAGAAGGAAATGTGGAGAAAGTGTGTGGGAAATGTGGAGAAAGTGTGGAGAACATTTTGCCAAGATTTAGAGGATACGCGCAGAAAGTAACGATTTCCAATTTACTTGTTTTTGTACATATTCCGATTATTGCAGCTATTTGCAATTTCAGTTCCAGGAACTAGCTCTTTTCTATGTATCGAAATTAAGTCACCCTAACGACTCAACCCTATGTCAATGTTAGGATTTCAGGCAGTTTTGCTGATGCAAAGTACCAGAGGTATCCGGTGTCAATTGTTTTGAAGAATTCTGCTGATTTAAACACTAAAGAGCTTTCCCAGGAAGAGCAGCAGCGCAAAGGGGAGTTCGAGCAGATCTTCAGACTGCTCCGCTATAGCGAGTACCGCGCCAATAGCATGGCTAAGCAGCTTAAGCAGTTGAGCCGGTCGCGGTCCTGGCAGGTAACCGAACCTCTTCGAAAGACTAACTTCGCCATCAAAGATCTTCAGAGAGCGACGAAGGGCTTGCTGCAAGGTGCCCAGGGTGACAAGTATCACAAAGATGCCATCGAGCTGATTAAGGAAAGTGGACTGTTCAACGTTCACTATTATGAAGAGCAGCTCCAGGCGCGTGGTCTGAAGGTTGAAGACAAACTCTCGCACTTCCTCCAGAGTGGTTGGAAGGAGGGCTTGAACCCAAACCCCTTTTTCGACTGTTCTTATTACTGTGCGCAGATTAAGCAGGTGGGTCATCAGGTCAAAGTCAACCCGTTAGTTCATTATCTGCTTGAAGATACTTCGGAGAAGGTGCGCACGAGCCGCTTCTTCGACCCCGCCACCTATGCCGCTCTCTATCCTGATGTGCTTGAACATGAGATGGACCCTCTCAGTCACTTTCTTCACATCGGCATTCTCGAAGGTCGCCTTGCCGACAAGAGCATGTGCGAACTGGAGAAGTGGAGAGCTTCGATTGAACCTAGCTACGACAATATTTTTCAGCCGAGACAGGCCGGTACGCCTGAGCCCTATGATTTCATCTTCTGTGTTCATGTGGCAAATTTGTCCGGAGCACCGATGCTGGGTCTTGCTGTTCTCAAGTCTTTCTTCGAGAAAGGCTACAACTGTCTGACAATAATTATCAGAGAAGGCGAGTTGGAAGAAGAGTTCAACAAATATTCCGACGTCATTCACTTGTCTCGCGCACCGGAGCACTTCCAGAGTCTCTCCAATCAGTTGGACTTTTTAGATGTTCAGAGTCTATTGAGCAAGAACCCGATTGTTCTCTTAAACTCCGCTGAGAATCACAGGATAGCGCCGGTGTTAGGGAGGAAGGGGCTGAGGACTGTATCACTGATACAAGAGTGCACCAGCGCTTACCCGGCCTATGTGCACAAAGAGCTGATTAGAAATACGGATATATTTGTCTTCAGCAGTGAGTACACGAAGAGCGATGCCCACTGGCTATCGGACTATGACTTGCCATTCAAACTTTTACCCCAGGGCTTGATCGATGATGAATTCGCCTCTCTCGATAAGCAAGAGAGCCGCGCCGCCATATGCCATAGATATGGTATCAATCCCCGGGCGTTTTTGGTGCTTGCTTGCGCCAGCATCGAGAACAGGAAAGGTACCGATCTCTTTGTTCGTGCTGCTCTTCAAACCTATGCTCA
Source organism: bacterium (assembly GCA_030431355.1). The sequence goes on along the minus strand of JAUIJG010000315.1, from coordinate 4,455 downwards.
GATGGGAAGGGAAGCGGACATACATTTTATCTGGGTTGGAGAGGAGTTGAATCCTGAGAACGACTTTTTGAAATGGGCCTTAGTTGACTGTGAGAAAGCAGGCATTCTCGATCGGGTTCATTTCACCGGGGCGCAGTCTGAAATCAAGCCGTTTTTCGGAGCGGCAGATATGTTTGTGCTACCGTCAAGGCAGGACCCGCTGCCCTGTGTGTTGCATATGGCTATGGCTGCCAAACTGCCTGTGGTGGCGTTTAAGAATTCCGGTGGTGCTGAAGAAGTCTTGCAGAACGGTGGAGGCAAGCTCGTCGAATATGGCAGGGTGGAGCAGATGGCTGAGGCTGTGATCTCCTATTATAAGAATCCAGCCACCCTGGAGAAAGACGGACAGAAGGGTCATGATCTGGTGATTGAGAACTTCAACCTTGAGTCTTACGTTCAGGAGCTGCTTTCTATAGCGCGGTCTTTGGAAGGCGAAGAGCAAAAAGGCGGCGATTGAAGCCTTACAGCAGGTCCCGGGTGTAGAAGAAGCTAGCCATGAACCCTTCAGTCACAAAGTCAGACAAGCCCCCGTGCAAGCGCTCAAATGCCACTGTTAACTGTATAGATGGCATTGCGACCAACAACGCTGACCGACCCTTCCCGGTCAAGAACTTCCCCTTCTTTTATGGTTGGGTAGTCTGTTTGATGTCCACTATCGGCATTATTATGTCGATTCCCGGTCAGACCATGGGTATGGCTGTATTCACCGACTATTTCATCGATGCTTTCGGACTATCGAGAACCCAGCTGTCCACGGCATATCTTCTTGGTACTCTGTGTAGCTCCTTCTTTCTGATTCGTGCCGGGCGTTTTTATGATAGTAGTGGTGCTCGTATAAGTATGGTGGCATCGAGTATCGGTTTAGGATTGTTCGTCACGTTCATTGCTCTCATAGACCGAATCACCGGATTGTTTCAGGGCGCGACCACATCGGTTGTCACCTGGTTCACCTTCTTCCTGATTCTTGCCGGATATTTTGGTGTTCGTTTCACCGGTCAGGGAGTCTTGACCAGCTCCTCAAGAAATGTGCTGCTCGCCTGGTTCGACAGGCGTCGAGGCGTGGTCACAGGCACCCGTGCCGTGTTTGTCACCCTGGGATTTTCTCTGGCACCACCGTTTCTTGCTTACTTAATATCAAACTATGGCTGGCGTGGTGCCCTCCTTGTCATTGGTGCCATAGTTGGTCTGGGCTTCAGCCTCATGGCTCTGGTATTCGTTCGTAACGCACCGGAAGCCTGTGGTCTTAAGGTAGATGGAGACAGCGGAGTCAGCGATGATGAGCCGGTCTGGTCTATTCCTGACCGCACCGCGGACGAAGCTATAAAAAGCCCTGTCTTCTGGCTTTATAATGCGGCGCTGGCTATGTATGCGCTATTCAGCACCGCGCTGGTTTTCCATATAGTATCAATATTTTCCGCAGCCGGACGCAGTTCCGAAGAAGCAGTAGCTTACTTCTTCCCTGTTGCCGTTGTCTCTGTCAGTGCTAATTTGCTCGGTAGTTGGCTTTCTGATCGCTGGCCTTTGAAGAGGCTGCTTCTCATAAAGCTGTCCTCATTTGTAGTGGGTGCACTAGGTCTTATGAATCTTCAACATGACTGGGGATTCTATATGCTCGTTGCTGGATTTGGTACCACCGGCGGTCTCTGGGGAGTCTTGTCCAGTCTGGCATTTGTTCGTTATTTCGGACGGCGCTTTCTCGGGGAGATTAGCGGTATCAACATGACCATGATCGTTATCGGTAGCGCCATCGGTCCTGTTATGTTCAGCCTCGGCAAGGACCTGTCCGGTTCCTATGGCGTGGCTATCTGGATCAATCTATTTTTGCTGGCGGCACTTCTAATAACATCGATGGTGATCAAGCAGGATGAGCCGGAACGAGTTCTAACCTCTAAATAGAAGCCTGCTCTTCTCAGAACAGACGCCGGTTTCTACCACTCTTCCATCTCTTTGCGCAATCGGATTTTATCCATGTTGATAGGTGATCTGGTTTTGTCGGCGAAGTTCTTGGTATGGGTCAGTTTGAACCAACGAGCCCCTATTATGCGGCCATCTTTCGTGCGTTTCATGCGTAATAGCCAGGAGTCATAGGTATCAACATCCACGGCACAGATTTTTTGAAGATTGGTGACCACCAGGATTTTGCGAAGGCCGGACTGAAGCCCCGGCAAGTTAATATCAAAAAGGTAAGATCTGCCGTTTACGTTGGCTCTGAAGGCTGGCTTGCTGTGCCCGGATACGGCGAATGCTGCTGTTCTTCCCATGACTCTCAGAGGCATCCATCGATTGACCGCGTTGGAGACATTGGAGCCTATCTCGGCGGTCTCCAGGCAGGTCATGTCGGCGAAGCATTTTTTGACGATTTTGGGGAGAATCTCGGCGTCGTTGCAGCGTAGAAGGTTGTTTGCGGCGTTGGATTTCAGGGTCACATTCGGATTGATGGCAAACTGGGCTTTCTGCAGCTCCAGGATCATGTTGCGCTTGTCTATTTGTGCTTGCAGCTTGCTGTCGGTCACACCGCCCTGGAGTGGATTGGAGTCAAATTTACCTTTCATCGCTCGCAGGGTTTCATATTCTCGCCAGGCTCGACCTTTTAAGGGATTGGAATCGTCGTACTTGGTGAACAGCTCATAGGCTTTATGATACGTGTCCATGGCGGCGTTCATGCGTTTAAGGTTTTTGTGACAGTCCGCTTCGAATAGGGTTATCTGGGCTTTGTATGGCTCGTAGCCGGCTTTATCGAGTTGGGGTTCGAGCATTCTCAAATAGCGGATGGCGTCGTTGTAGTCGCGCCTTTTCATGGCTCCCATGGCTACTTGATAGAGTTTATTGTCTTCGAGAATAATCTCGAGTTTTTCGGTTTTGCCCTGTAGGAGAGTTCTAGAGGAGGCTGATGCCACGTCCACGCTATCTGGCTGAGACTCAGCCTCGATTTCGCCTTTAGTTTCTTCTAGAGATTCGCTATCCGTATCCAGATTTGCTGCCTGGGCTTCGGATATGGATACGGGGGCGCCAGAGAGAAGCGCTGACAGCGCTATCATTGTTAGAATTCTGGTCTTTGGGTGAATTCTCTGGTTCCGCATGTTCGTCTAGTTCTATTTCTAGGTTTGGTCTGGTCTGATCTGGATGTTTATTCAAGTCTATTTGTATCTTACCCAAATCCAGGCACAGATTTCCGAAGATTCCAATTCAAAGGACGCCACCGCTAAGATTCCACGCAGCCTATTTCGCCCCGAGGCAGTTCCACTAACTACCCACTTTTGAGATGTTATGTGCATAAATTCCACCATAACATCCAACTTTTGAGATGTTATGGATTTCTGCCATTTCACGATATAGAGCAGTTTATTTTGAACAGGTGCGCGTTGTTCAAGAAGTCTCCTCCTAGAAAGCATCTAGAACATATCTAGAACGAATCTGGGTTGACCATTGCCTCTCTTTGACGCTTGTATTCTTCTTCCCAATATTTCTTGCTTGCCGGATCAAGTTTGTAGAAGTCATCAAAATATCGCTTTTGAGCCTCGGTCACAGCTTTTACTCGGGCTATGTTCTCCGGGGTGCCCACTAGAACTCCATTTAGGTTCTGGTGGGTCCTATATCCTTCTCCAGTCGGATTAAAGAGCATGACTATTTTTAGAGCACCGATTTCTGGAGGCAGTAGAGGCTCTTCAGCTCTTCTGTAGTCGGGCTGTCTGTCGTCTGGTTTCGAGAAATTCTTGGGGATAGGATAGTCAAAGTAGAACTCTCCTCCGATATCATCTCCTCTTAAGCTCTCTATCGTTCTTAGTTTGACTCTCTTGGTGGGAAGACTACTTCCGTAGTTTTGTGTACCTAATTTATCTCCTTTTTCGATTATTCTAGCCAGTTTGATCTCAGGGGCATTGCTCAAACCGTAGAGGAAATTCATATCTAGATAGGATTTTTTGCGAGATTCTAAGAGAAGTTCATTTTTAGGGTCAGCCTCAAGATCTTTGTTTATAACAGCCAGTTCAAGGGAAAGCTTGCGTTCCATCAGTTTGGGATGTGACGGACCAACTTTTTCCCATAGGCGTATTAGCTGATGAACTTTGTCTCTTGTAGTGACAAGATATTCCGGTTGATTGAAAATGATTTGAGGAAAGTCCCAGAGTTCTACCCCCTCTGGAAGCATGGCTGGCGCACTGGTATCTCTAGATCTTTTGATACCAGTTCTGATGCATTTTTCTAGGCTCATTTCAGCGTCCATCTGTCTTTTGTCTTTGATTGCTTCCTTCGCTTCTTGCATAAGTTTGTCCATAGTCCGCTGACGTTCAACTTCCAACTCCTTTCCCAGTTCTCTTTTTCTTGCGTCAGTTATTGGTCTCTCGAACTCTAGAAATACTTCTACTGCCTTTACATTGAATAGACCGAAGGCATCATCAGCTTTAGTGTAATAGTTTT
>JAUIJG010000314.1 GCA_030431355.1 bacterium | reverse complement strand
CTATCGTCAAAAGGACAGCCGACCACAATCTGCCTGCGGCCTACAACTACACCCCCGCCCCGGAATTCTATCCCCGGGCAGACGGCCTGGCGGAATATCTGCACTTCTTCCCCAGGTCAGACGGATGGGTGCTGGGCCAGACAAGGGAGCCGGGATACCTGGATAGCAAAGGCAACTGGTCAGGTGAGCCGGTAAACTGCAAACATCTCAATATCGATGGAATTTCAATTCCCGAGCCGATCCTCTCTCTGAATCTGGAAATAATCGATAGCTGGACAGACTCCGAAATCAGCATTGGGGAAAGCAAGCCTGAAGCCCGGCTGGGCTATCGCTATTACCGAGATCCAAAGAAGAGCGGTGTACGCCTGGAAAAAGAAAACTACCGGGGTCTATCGGTGATCCACAACTATGGACACGGAGGTTCCGGCATAACCATGTCCTGGGGATGCGCCCTGAAGGCCTGCAAACTCACCTTCGGCGAAGACGTGGAAGATTTGAAATCGCATTCGGAATTTCTCAGCCCGATTCATGAAGCCATCCGAGCAGTTCTACACGCGAGCTAATCCTCGCCGCCTAGCGTGGCCGCGCTAGGAGAAGAAAAACAAAAAAAAATGCGAATTTATCTCATTTAATAGCCGAAAACAACGCATTATCACCCCATTTACCACCCCTTTAATAGCAACAAACCAGTCATATACCTGAGCAGCATTGTTTTCAAGAACAACATTGCGAATGTTTCGCATATCTTTTCCGATTTTTGAATTTATTGGAGTTAAAAGCCTAGGTTTTAGCTATCAACTTGTTTCATCTGCTTTTTCAGGAATTCATTACGTAATTTAGCAACAGCTTAGCTTTTCTAAGATCTAACCACCTTTGTTCTCAATTCTATTGGGACCAGGGGGTTCGTATTGAGAATTCCTGACATCGTGAACCTCACCGCCAGGTGGAGTTCAAAACTTCAAGAAGACAGCTCGGGAAGCTCTCAGGCGAGAACTTCTTAGAAGCCGCTCTCTAACTTCAATTAGGAAAAACATGAAACAGAGCAAAGTACTGATCATCGGCTCCGGCGTGGCCGGTCTGACCACTGCCAAGGCGATTCTCGAAGCAGGTCAGGGTCACCATGTGACCATCTGCTCGAAGGAAACTCCGAATCAGAACCCCGAGACCTCGGCCAATGCCTACGCGCTCTGGGTGCCCTACAAGGACGACATCGATCCGCGCATTGAAGGTTGGACCGACGCCAGTCTGGCAGCTTTCCAGGAGATTTCCCGGGAGAGCGACAGCGGTGTCATCCTGCGCAACAACTACAACCTCCAGACCCAGCGCCACGAACCCTGGTACGCCGACAAGTATTCGTTCTTCCGCCATGCCGTCGACGGCGAGGTGACCGACGAATACGTCGACGCCTGGGTCCTGGAAAACGTTCCGGTCATCGATCCCCCCAAGTACCTCCTCTGGCTCAAGGTCAAGCTCGCCATGCTCGGCGCCTGCTTCACCCAGAAAGAGTTCAAGGACTTCGAGACGATGCCCACCGGCTACGACGTCGTGATCAACTGCACCGGTGGTGGTGCTGTCGACCTCGTGGGCGATGACCAGATCACCCCTCTCCATCTGCAGGTGGTCACGGTCGAAAACAACGGATTCGATCGCGTGGTCGTGGACGACGTCGGTCCCAACTCCATGGTCTGCATCGTACCGCATGGGGACTACATCAAGGTGGGCGCCGTCATGTCGGAAGGTCTTGAGCAGCCTTTCGTCGACGACTTCGCCACCCTCGACATCCTGGAGCGCTGCTCCAAAGTTCATCCCGATTTCAAGGTTTCCGCCAGGAACGTCATCAACGTGGTCTGCGCTTCGCGACCCAACCGTGACCGTCCCCGGGTGGAACTCGACAGCCTGAGCGACGGTCGTCCGCTGATCCACAACTATGGTCACGGCAGCACCGGCTTCATCACCTCCCACGGGGTGGCAGCCACCATCGTCCAGGAAATCGCCGCCCTCTAACCGGGTCCGGCTGAAACCAAATTGAAGAATTGACTATTGAGCGGGGCGGTCATTAGACCTCATTCTTCGGCGTCAGAACCGAAGAACTTGAGCGGCTGCCCCGCTCTTCTTTTCCATGGGCTTTCTGCTATATCTTATAGTTATTTGAAAACAAACAAACAAACAAACAAAAATCCAGTCCTGCTAGAGAATCAAACTTTACGAGAATTCCATAACAACCCAAAACTGAGAGATTAAGCCGACAACTTCGACTCAACAACCCAAAACTGGCATGTTATGCATTAACAACCAAAAACTGAGATATTAAGCCGCCGATTCCGCCCTAACTACCCAAAACTGGGATGTTATGCAAAACACTTCGCCTCTTTAGATTTACTCAGCGTTTGCCTTTACTGCTGTTTCAGGACTTCCCTGCTTTTTTTGCCTTCGGGATATCTTTATTCAACTCTTTCAAAACCTTTTCCTGATCTACGGCAGCTGCCTTCTTATCGGCCTGTTTATCGCCTTTCTTCACGGCTTTCTTTTCGGCTTTCTTATTGGATTTCTTCTCAGATTTCTTCTTGGATTTCTTCGCATCCTTGCTTCCATCTTTGGCTCCATCCTTGTCGCCATCTTTGGCTGCTTCCATGGACTTCACGTAAGAATAAAGGTCTTTAAGCGCAGCCTCATCGGTAATCAGATGAGGATAGTGTGGCATTGTGCCCACCGGCTTATCTAAATAAGCCCTGAACGTAGCAAAGGTTGCCAGAACACTTGATCCGACCACCGGCTTCGACGGCTTCACCAGATTCTGTCCATTGGTGTGACATTTACTACAATGGCTCATATAGAGCTTGCGACCGCGGTCCGGCACGGCATCAGCCGAAGAGATTGTAGAGCTACCCAAAGAGACAAGAGCCAGGGCCAGAAGCATTTTTTTGCGCATAAATTTCCATCCGTCCAGGAGAACACTACCAGTTTCTTCCCTATACCCAAAAAAAACATCCATCCAAAGGATGTAGTTTACTTCTCAGCTCCCTTCGGTTTGACGAAAGCTGGTCGGATGTAGTCATAGAACATGGTGAGCGCCACGGAGGCGCTGGAGAAAACAAAAATCGTAAACAGCTCAGGTATCTCCAGGGGAGCTGTTTTAAGAAGGGAGCCAAGGCCCGGCAGATAAACAGCCACAATAACCGACAGATAGGAGACAAACATCATCAAATACATAAACTTATTGACCGGCGCCCGGCCCATACCCGGCGCTCTTTCCGGGTCGAGAAAGAGCCAGGCCCAGGCCTGATAAAGTAAGCCGAGAGCGATGGTGCTGAAAGCCACAGTAGTTACATACAGATCCGAGCCATCCACCAGCCTGGTCATAAGAATAGCGCCTAAGACTCCGACTGAAACAGCGAAAGCACGGACGGCAATCTGCTCGGCTTCGAATCTGCCGATTATTGACTCACCAGGATCCCGGGGAGGACGGCTCATTATTCCAGGAGCTGCTTCCTGCATGACTATGCCTAAACCAGGAAAAATATGCATGATCAAATTCAACCACAAAAGCTGTAAAGGTTCCATGGCAAGGGTTCCATCATAGATTATGGCAGCCGCGATGGTAACCACGGAAGCCACTGTGGCAGTCAGCAAATAACAGATCGCCCTGCGGATGTTGTCATAGATCATGCGCCCTTCTTTAATGGCACTTACTATAGTGGCAAAGTTGTCGTCGGTAATCACCATATTTGATGCTTCCCTGGCCAGATCCGTACCACTACGGCCCATGGCTACTCCAATATTGGCCTGCTTAAGAGCCGGAGCATCATTGACTCCATCACCAGTCATGGCCACCACGTTCCCCATCTTCTGAAGGCTCTTCACAACAGAAAGTTTTAGGGAGGGATTGACCCGGGCAAGAACCACCGCTTCCTTGAGCAGCTCCTGCTCCTCACTGGATCCAAGGTCTCCCAATTGACTGCCGGATACAACCTTGGCTTCATCCAGCTCCGTGTCTAGTTTTAAATCACGAGCGACCGTTACGGCGGTGCGTACCTGATCGCCGGTGAGCATCATCACCTTAATTCCAGCCGAGCGGCACTTCTGAATCGCCTCATAAACACCTTTGCGGGGGCGATCCTGCATCCCGACTAAACCGAGAAGCACAAGCCCGTCATCCAGCTCTTCAACAGATAGCTCCTCGGGACCGGCAACTTCCTTTTCGGCAATGGCGAGAACCCGCAATCCAAGATCTGCATATCTGTCATTAATTTCTAAGAGTTCTTTGCGGTCCGCCCCGGAAAGGCTCTTGGTTCCGGAGCCGGTAAGCTGTTTCGAGCAGCTCTCGATTATCACCTCCGGAGAACCTTTCACATAAGCAAAAACTTTCTTGCCGGATTGATCGGTGTTGATGGTCGCCATTCGTTTCGACTGCAAATCAAAAGGAAATTCTCCCAGACGTTTATGGGAATGAAGATAATCATCGACATCCATACCACCTTTGACCGCCAGCACCAGGAGCGCGCCTTCAGTAGGATCCCCCTGAATATGCCAGTCCTCAGAGTCGGTGTCTTTCACCAGAGAAGAGTCGTTGCAGACCACGGCCGCTCTCAGCATTTCAGCCAGAACCATGCCACTGTCGTCGCTTTCTATTCCTTCTATCTCGCCTTCTGGCTTGAAGCCTTCCCCGGTAACCGCAAGCATCTTGCCGTCAGCATAGATATCGGTGACCATGAGACGGTTCTGGGTCAGGGTACCGGTCTTGTCCGAACAGATAACAGTTGTGCAACCCAGGGTCTCAACAGCTGCGAGCTGCCGGATCAAAGAGCCGAGCCGCACCATTTTCTGGGTCCCCATGGCCAGGGCAAGAGTAGCAACAACGGGCAATCCTTCCGGAATAGCGGCAACAGCCAGGGCGATTGAGGCTTCCAGCATTGTCCAGAAATCATGCCGATAAAGAAGCCCGATGACCACGATCAACACGCACATAACCACGGTCAAAACGGTCAGTTGTTTACCGAGTTCTTCCAGGCGAACTTCCAGAGGAGTGGGTACTGTATGGCTCTCCACCAGGCTCTTTTGCAGCTCACCCAGGCTTGTATCCACACCGGTCTTAACCACCACACCCAGTCCTCGGCCATCGAGCACGTGGGTACCGTGGTATGCAATGGTGGAGAAGGAACCTTCCTGGAAATCATCGCCACCAGATAGTATCAGAGCCGACTTGGTTTTCGAGATGCTCTCACCGGTCAAAACCGACTCATCAAGCACAAGGGAGGCATCCTCAACTATCCTCAAATCAGCCGGCACCCTGGAGCCTGCGTCCAACTTAACCAGATCACCCGGCACCAAATCCGATGCCAACATTGTCTGGTCAGTGCCATCCCTCAACACCCTCGTAGTGGGCGAAGCTATTTGCTCCAGGGCTTCTAGCGATACCTTTGCTCGCATCTCGGTGAGAAAGCCAACAACGGCATTGATGAAAACAGCGATAAGAATACCCACTGCCTGCAGATGATCGCCGGTGGCAAAGGATATTCCAGCGGCTACCAAAAGAAGAACCACCACACTGGAGGCAAACTGACGGTAGAGCAGTTGAAACAAAGTAACCCGATCAGCTGCAACCACCTGATTTTTGCCGTGCGCTGACCTCAGTTCGGCTACCCGCTTTTCGCTCAATCCCTTTTCAAAATCAACTCCGAAGCTGTCTGCCACCGTCTTCGGACTGGAGCAAGCCAGGTCTTTGAGAGCGCTATCCGGGCCAATATTCAGGGTCTCTTGTTCGGTCAACATCTACCTTACAATCACAAAATTTATAGAAGAAAGAGCCGGATAAACCCTAGCCAGACTTAGCGGAGATCTTACTTTCGGAAGTATCATCCTTGCCTGACCGGTCCTCCCCGTCCTTAAGCTTTACTATCTCCACCGAGCAACCAGCTTTCTTCAAGACCTCTTCCGCCACGCTTCCGAGCAAAAAGCGCTCCAATCCTTTTCTGCCATGGGAGCCCATCACCACTAGATCGGCAGGCCATTCCAGAGCCACGTCGCAGATCTGATCTACCACTACTCCGCTGACCACCTCTGCCTCTACCTTGTGACCCGGCAGACTTTTGCTAAGCTTTTCTCTGGCTTCTTCGACGATACTCTCGCATTCCTCTTTCATTCCGTCGATGTAGGACTGGGCTGTTTCCGGCAAATGACCCAATCCGAACTCCATGGGCAAAGTCTCCATCACGGCAAGAACTTTGAACTCGTCGTCATCATTCCATGGCCTGTCGGCGAGGAACTCTAGCGCGTTTGTCGAATATTCAGAACCG
>JAUIJG010000313.1 GCA_030431355.1 bacterium | reverse complement strand
TGCAAAGATCAGCGAACGTCGCAGATATATAGATGCTGATAACTTGCGGATTTTAAAAGACCAAAACACCAACTACACTGTTAGCTATGTGGTGGAGCAAATCCGCGGACAGTGGTTGATAACGGACTCTAAGGTAGTAAATTAGAACCACCCGCATGACATCTCTGCTGGTGGCAAATCCTATATAGAGGGCATTAAAACCTGCTCCAGATAGTGACTATGTGGCGGTTTTGCCGTAAAATTTATGGCGGTTGTCTTACCGACAAAATGAGGGCTGCAATGAGAGCTAGGGATAGAGCGTTGAACACTAACTTTTTAAACTGCATTTTCAAAGGCTCCGGGGCAATTAGCTGCTTAACCGCGCTTACCTTGTGCCTGCAGGCAGGCTTCATAATGCCTGAGAAAGCTGAAGCCCGAGTCAACAAAGATCCCCGAGCCCGATTTGAAAAATCGAAGAAGAAAAAAATCGCTCGCCTGCCTTTCAGCAAGAAGGAAGACAAAGAAGACTCCGAAGAGGTAGAAGTCAGCGACAACGACAAGGCTGAAGCAGAAGACAAAGAAGAGAAAGCGGACAAGAAAGCGGCAAAAGAGAAGAAGAAAGAGAAGAAAGAGAAAAAAGCAAAAAAAGACAAAGACAAAACAGAAGCAGCAGAGGAAGACGATAAAGAAGCAGATGTCGATGTCCAGGAGATAGAAATACTGGAAGTCGACGAGCCGGCGAAAACTTCGACAGAAGAGTCCACGAAAAAAACGAACTCAAATGAGTCACAGAACTCAGATGTTGCTAAAGATAAGGACGAAGAGAAAGAAGCCCTGGGAGAAGCTCCTAGACTGCTGCCAGATAGCGCTCTTATCAGCGTCCTCAAAGATGTTTCCAAATCCCTTGCCGAAGTTGACGAAGAGCTGGTCAACGATCCCGATGAGAAGAAGATAGTTCAACTATCCCGAGAAATCCTTGACAAATCCTTGAGCCAGGACGGAGTTGAAGCAGATCGAATACTGAGACCTGAACATGAAGCCCGGGCTCGCGCAAACATGATAGTGGAAGCCTGGTCTTCAGGCGACGTGAAACTAAGGGAGAACCTCAGAGGTTCTGTGGCAGCCGTCTGGGGCAAGAGAATAGATGGACTGATAAATGTCACCATCGCCGGTGAATGCCACGATCTAAAATCAAGTGATGGTTCGACCATCGGCAAGTTCATCGTGATAGTCTCAGCCAAGTCACCCGTCAAGAAGGGCTTTGATATTCAGAGCCAATCCGATGTCACCTTCTGGATCGCCGAAGTAGCGAACATAGATGTCGACTCCGCCTGCTTGAAACGAAAAGAATCGAAACCGGGAGACGGTGAAGACTCCGAAGCAAAAAAGGAATCTCCGAACCAAGAGCCGGATTCCTTAAAAAAAAAATCCCAGTTGATACTGGAGCCGATACTAACTGACAGAAAACGCGAGTTTTTAGCGAGTAACAAAGAATATCGGGATAAACTCACCGCCTTAGAAAACAGGCGGCAAGAGAAGATAGCCGCTCTTAAAAAGGAAGAAGCAGAAGCCCGGGCAAAGGAAGAGGCAGAAGCGGAAAAAGCAAGGAAAGAAGCCCTGGCAAAGCGCAACGCTTTTCGGGAGCTTTCAACAGATTCGCCGGAAGGCAAACAGCTCAGCTATTACCCGGACGAAGTTGAAATCATCGAGATCGTTGAAGAGGTAGGCCCGGCAACTTCAGAATCTAAAAAAGCCAAAGGACCTAAGTCTGTAGAATCCGACTATGACCTAGTGCAGGAGCCGGAAGAGAAAGAAGAGAGCAAGGTAGCACGCACAAGAAGAAAACGAACTATCCGTCGCTATCCAAGAAGATTCAAAGTCAAGGACCATCAAGAAGAGAATAAAGATAAGCAGGACACTGACAAAGAAGAGGACAAGAAAACCGAGAATCCGGAAATCGCCACCAAAGATAGTGGCGAAGAGAATAAAAACGTAAAAGAAGAAGAGAAAAAACAGGAAGACTCCGAGAGCGAAGAAACTAAAGACGATGAAAAAGAGGCTGCAAGTGAGCCCGAGCGGGAAGAGAAGCAAGAAGAGAAGAAAACTTTAGTTACCGAAGAGAAAGAGAGCGAAGATGAGGAAGCGGAAGACAGAATAGCCGAAGCTTCCGAAAAGAATATTGAACAAGAAGCCGAAGCCGACAGAGCGAAAGCGAAAGCGAAAGCGAAAGAAGAAGAAGAAGAGGCAGCAGCAGAAGCAGCAGCATTAGCGGAAGAACAGAAGCGCAAAGCGGCGAAAGAACAAGAGAAAGAGCGAAAGAAGAAAGAGAAGAAAGCAAAAAAAGAGAAGAAGGAAAAGGCGGCAGAGAAACCGCCCCAGGAAGACGAGCTGAAGAAGAAGCTTGCCAGCATTACAACTATCGCTCCAGTAAAACCCCGGGAAGAAAGTCCTTCAAGCACAACAACAAACGAAGGGGCAAACCGAGCCTGGGAGAGTCCGGCAACTTCATTTATATTGAAGCAGCCGAGCCTTGGCGCCAATCTTGTCTATCCGGATAGAGCCATAGCAGGTAAATTTCTAACTGTAGCGGTATTGGACAAATACGGAAATCCTGAATCCTCTGTGGAGCTTAGCTTCAACGGTGCCACCATTTCCACGGACGCAAGCGGGCAGGCCATGTTCATGGTGCCGGAAGACGCAACACCAGGTAGAACACTACATGTTTCGTTAGCTGCCAGACCTGAACTAGCTCCTGGTGTCATCGAAGTTCTGCAACCTTTATTCGTAGGAAGCGAAACAGCATCACCCAAAATCGATAAAGCCTCAAAACTCGTACCGGATACTCGGGTTTTGATTATCGATGGACACGATTTCATCGGCAAAGCCAAAAACAACAGGGTGCTGGTTGACAGCAATATGGAAGCCAAGGCCATCGCAGCCTCACCGGTTCAACTGAAATTGAAAATGCCGAAATCACTCAAACCTGGCACCCACAAGGTAAATATTGCCAATACAGCTCTAAGGAGCAATCCGATAGTTTTTGAGTATATTACCGCCGAAGTTGTGGAAGGCAAAAAACCCAAGAAAAAAGGAAGCGGCGACCTGATTATTACCGTCAAGGGTACGGAAAAACCGGTCCACGTAAGACTTGTGAACAAGACACCAGCTGTGATCAAGATCAATAAAGGGAATGAGCTGATTGTCACTACATCCGGTGGCTCGGACAACAGCTCAAGAATAGAGATAAAGAGACTTCAAAAAGGCCAGTATCGAGTGGACGCAAATATTGAAATTTGATCAGCCCATTCGGTAAATAATCACTGCCCAGACCGGTCGTGACACAATTTGAATTAAACATTACTTAGCTAATCTCAGCAAATTTCGGCTCAAATCCTGGAGTCCGCTGAATCCTCTGGCTCAATTGCCATAGCTGATAGTTCACCCGGAGCCTAAAAGCCTTGAATAAATAAGGGATAGAGAGATGCAAAAAAACAGGCATCCGCCAGGGGGAGCTAATTCTTCTCAGATTTTCACCGAGAACCGCCCTCTTGACAATTGCCAAGAATGGCTTTCCTCCCTGCAGTTAAAAAAACTACATGGCCCCATTAACACCGGTAATTTATATTATCCTCGGACCTTTGCTTAGCAACCAACGGAAAAGCAAACAGGCCCGAGAGATCAAACTGTTTGCAACCGTTGACTACAAGAAGAGCAGCCAACCGGCAAAATCGGGAAATAAAAATGGCGATGGCCCCAGTCCCCACATCAGAATCCAGAAAGAATTCAGATTCTCAGACAAAGCAGAATCAAACTTTTGCTGGCGATCAAGACCACTATCGAAACGAAGCTAAGGTCTGGCTGGCTCTATCCATTGCCGGAGCAATTTTAGGTCTCAGCGCTCCTGGTCATGATCAGTGGTTTCTGGCCTGGTTCGGCCTGATTCCTCTATTCTTAGCCGTTTTCAACGCAAGAAGTGTGCCGGAAGCATTTCACCGGGGACTCCACTTCGGGTTCAGCTACACCCTGGTGTACAACATATGCATTCTGCAGTTCACCACCGATGTCTGGCCAGAGACGATCGGTCCTTATATCGCCTTCGCAAATCCGGTTGTCTGGATCTTAATCGCTCTACAACAGGGGGCAATCTATGGAACGCTTTGTTCCGTGGTGAAGTGGATGCCCCTCACAAGCAAACTGCTTCCGGAGAAGAGGTACAGAGACGCTGAGAGTGGCAAGCCCGGCTGGATGCTTCCAGCACTTTACATGATACCACTGGTCTGGTGCTTAATCTTTAACAAGCTCGGCAATTCATGGGGTTCCCTGGGCTTTACCTGGGGACTGCTTGAATACACGCAGTACAATCAGAAAGCTCTGATTCAGATTGCCAGCTGGGTTGGCGGTATCGGGATTGGTGCGCTCATAGTAGCCGTCAATGTAGCGTTGACCAGCCTGATAGTTGGTTTCTCAGACAGAAAAGAAAAATTCACTGGCAATTTCAGTACCTCCCGGTCATCTTCTGTTGCCGCCTTCGGTCTTGTAATTCTTCTGGTTTCAACAACCATCGCATTTGGTCTGGGCCGATTAAACAATGCGCCCTCTCTAGAGGCAAAGGCGCCCCATGAAACAGTTTCTGTCCTGCAAGGCAATATCCTCTTTGATGCCAACGCCCCTGACCCCCAGGATTTCTTCAGAAAGTATTTGAAGTTGGCAGAACAATCTCCCCCGGGCATCTGCGTCTGGCCTGAATGGGCCATACCGGAATCGGTGACAAAGATGAAAGCTGATTTCCTTCGCCTGGGGTATTATTCTAAGAAGCTGAATCAAGACTGGGTCGTGGGCTGCCTTGATAGCGATGAGCAGGAGCGTGTCTATAACTCTGCCTGCGGAGTCGATCGGAAAGGTACGCTTTACCCTGAGGTCTATCACAAACGTTTTCTTGTACCCTTTGGCGAGTACACCCCTGCCTGGATTCTTCATTCGCCTTTCGGAGTTCTCTGCGGTACCCTCACGCCAAGAAGGGAAGGCTACAGCTCTGGCGATAAGCAGACTGTTCTAGAGTTGTCGGGACATAAAATCGGTCCTGTTCTATGCTGTGAGATGGCGGCACCGGAGCTGACAACCGAAGCCAGCAGGAAAGGAGCCCAACTCCTGGTGGACTGCAGTAACACCTCCTGGTTCGATCCTGAACTGGTAGGCAAACAATGTATAGCCGCCTCCATATTCAGGGCCGTTGAAACCCATCGCTGTTTCGTATTCAGCACAACACTGGGTCCTTCGGCAGTTATTAACGCGGAAGGGATTATCGTCGGTTCCACGGAGCCGAGAACATACAGCACCGTCAGCCGACGAGTGCCGTTATACTCGGATATGACTCCATTTGCGCTCTGGTTCAGGTAGGTCAACAGATGATTTGAGGGATGTTTAAGACTTTAGACAGATACTGCTATTTCGAGTTTATGGTGATGCTGATGGTGGGCACCACCCTTCCAGCAGGCCTTCTATTCTTCACTGACAAACTGAAAAGCCTCCAGTCATATATCAAAGATTTCGGCTGCCCCCTTGATCTTTTCATCCTGATCAACACCTTACAACTACCGGACATCATCGTTCATTGCCTACCGGCAGGGGTACTAATTGCCACCATCCTGGTCTTGTTCAGAATGATGAGTGACTCGGAGATAATCGGATTGCAGGCAAGCGGCGTCAGTATCGCCAGAATATTCCAACCCTTCATGGTCATTGGTCTGTCGGTGGGAATCTTCTCTTTTGTGGTTAACGAAGCCGTGGTACCCCGCTCTCTAAAAATGAGCGCAAGACTGGCTCTTCTTGCTGCAGCCAGAATGGAGCTTCCTGAAGCCCAGGGAATGAATGATTTCAAAGGCGTGCGAAAGGACGCAAATGGTAAAGCGAAAGAGGTCTATATGATAGCCTCCAGAAAAGGAAATGAGCTTACCAACGCCATGCTTCTCAAATTCGGCAAAGAGAACACATGCAAGTTGATTTACGCACCGCGAGGCACTTTCAAAGGTCACGCCTGGTTATTGTTCAACGGTCACGAGTATGACCTTACCAACTACGAAGATCGTCGTTCAATAACCAACACAAATTTCACAAAAATGTCCATCAATCCACCGAGTTTCGCCGAGTTTGATCCTAATAGGAGGGAAGCTCTACCCAGTGAGATGAACACCCTGCAAATCCTGGCCAAGATGGATGAGATGAAAAAAGCAGGCAAAGTGATTCCGATCGAACATCAGCTTAACCTGCACTACAACCTGGCAAGTCCGCTATCCTGCCTGTTTATTGTCTTAGCAGCCTTTCCCATCGGCTTGATTGGA
>JAUIJG010000312.1 GCA_030431355.1 bacterium | reverse complement strand
TGCAGCCCGGGCAGACACAGTTTGCTCGAATTCCCTGGCTGGCGTAGTCCAGGGCTATGGAGCGTGTCAGGTGCACAATAGCTGCTTTTGAGGTGCTGTAGGCGGCGTTCATTTTAATTCCACGAATACCTGCGTCGGAGGCGTTGTTTACCACTACTCCGAATTTGTTTGCCACCATTACTTCCAGGCATGCTCTGGTAACCATGAAAGTGCCTCTCAAATTGGTTTCGATTACCTGATTCCACTCTTCATTTGTGGTTTCTGTCAGGGGAGCCACGAACTCTACCCCGGCGTTATTAAACAGGTAACTGATGGTGCCGAAGGAGGAAAGGCTCTCTTCTTTAATGGAATTTGCGGTCTTCTCGTCTCTGATGTCACCCTGGATAATATGGCACCTGGAGCCATTGCCCCCGGAGTCAATCTCTTCTTTTAGGTTTTGAAGCCTGTCGCCATCTATATCTACAGCCACCAGGGATGCTCCCTGGTCGAGGAACGCCAGACCTGTGGCTCTGCCAATGCCTGAACCGGCGCCGGTAACAACAGCTGCCTTGCCCTGAAACCTGATATTTTGAGACTTTGCCAAATCCAGGTCTATCTCTTTGCTCTTAATTCTTACTCTTTGCTCTTGCTCGGATTGTTGATCAATTCTGTGAGGGAATCGATGATCACTTTGTCCGCTTTGTGTTGCCAGTCGAGGGCCGTCAACAGTTCGCTTCTTGACATTAACCCTTTGGATAGCAGAATCTCACCCAGGGGGCGTCCGCTCTTTTCCTGTTCGCTGATTAAATCTTCAAGCTGATTTACTGTGAGCTTTCCGTGTTTGAGAAGGATTTCGCCGAGCTTTTCCGGGCGGGTGAGAATATCCCACTTCTCTTCTTCTGTTAGAAAGTCTTCTCCCGGCTTGTTGGCTTCGGCCATTGATCCTTATCCTTTTCCTTCGTCCCAGCTACGACTGTTCTTAATTATTGTAATCGGCAGGATAGCCTAATAAGTTAAATCCAATTTTATATTGGCACCTTCTCAATTACGAACCAGGCTGCTATCTCAAGCCTTTGCCGGTTGAACCCGGGTGGCTTGCTTCCTTTCTCTCCAGTATACAAGCAAGCAGCTGGCATTGAAGATCGAGGAGTATGTTCCGGAGATAACCCCGATAAGCATCGCCAGAACAAAGTCCTTGGTGGTTACGCCTCCCAGGAAGTAAAGAGCCGCCAGGGTGAATACAACTGTCAAAGACGTATATATAGAACGGGCCAGGGTCTGGTTCACGCTGTCGTTTGCCACATCCCCGAAGGTTTTCTTCCGCTCTTCTCCCGTGTCCTGGTTTTTCACCTTGCTGCCGACGAACTTGGCATTCTCTCGTATCCGGTCAAAAACGACAATGGTGTCATGGACAGAGAATCCTATGACGGTGAGAACCGCACTGATGAACAATGAATCCACCTCTGTGCCTATCCAGAGACCCATGACGGCATAGATTCCGCAGAGCACTATCACGTCATGGAATAGCGCGACAATGGCGCAGAAAGCGTAGTCGAACATGTATCGCCAGGAGATATAGGCGATCATCATTCCCAGTGTAAGAAATAGCGCGATTAAGCCGTTACTCAATAGCTCCGGACCGATGGTTGCGGTGACTTTGTCTACGGATAAGGGCTTATATTTGCCTATCTCCTGCTCAAGGGTTTGGTCGAGCTTCTTCTTGGTCTCTTCATCATCCAGTGCTTTGGTGCGCATTACAATCACCTCTTCTCCGGAGATGAAAGCTTGCTGAACTTGTGAGCCGGTTAATCCGGTCTCTTCCAGAATGCCCCTGACTTTGTCCAGTTCAACCGGTTTTTCAAACTGATACTGAAGAATTGAGCCGCCGGTGAAATCAATACCAGGTTTGAGTGGTGCGCCGAATTCGGCACAGGACCAGATGATACCAACCAGGCCGGGCAGAGTCAGTAAAAGCGAAATGCCAAACCACCATTTACGGTATTTGACGATGTCAACGTTAATTCCTTTCACACTGCCTCCTTGCTTTTCAGCCTGGTGCCTTTGCGATCATATTTGTGGCCGAATAGACCCAGTTGTCGCGGTACCAGGTGCAACATGGTTCTGGTTGCTGAGATGGCTGTAAACATCGAGACCGCGACACCTATGGCCAGGGTCACGGCGAAACCTTTTACTATGGATGTGCCGAACATCATCAGTACGGCGCAGGCGATCAAGCTGTTGGCGTTACTGTCGAGAATCGCAGAAAAGGCTTTGCTGAATCCAATCTCAATGGCTGAGTGTAGGCTGCGTCCAGCTGCCAGTTCTTCCTTTGTTCTCTCGAATATAAGGATATTGGCGTCCACCGCCATACCGACCGAGAGAATAAATCCGGCGATTCCGGCAAGGGTCAGTGTCACCGGCACCGCCTGGAATATTGCCAGGGTGGCGACTGTGTAGAGGATGAGGGCGATATCCGCCACCAGTCCGCTCCAGCCGTAAACCAGAACCATGAAGACCATAACTGTGGCGATGCCGATAAGCCCGGCTACCATACTCTTGTTAATTGAGTCCTGGCCGAGGGTGGCACCAACCGTTCTTTCTTCGAGGATTGTTACCGGAACAGGTAAGGCACCGGCGTTTAACTTGAGCGAAAGATCGACGGCTTGCTCTTTGGTGAAACTTCCTGTTATCTCACCGCTTCCACCGGTGATCGGTTCTCTCACATTGACGCCGCGATATTCGCGCAGGGGCATCGGTCTTCCGTCCGCGCCGCGGTCCGTGGGCTCACCATCAAGGAATATACCTATCTGCTTGCCAACCAGACGCTTGGTGAGATTACCGAATTTTTTAGCTCCGTCTGGCTTGAATTCAAAGGAGACTCTCCAGTTACCACCGCCCACCATGGGAGTTGCCTGGGCTCGTTTAAAGTCGGCGCCGGTGAGACCGACGTCTTTCCAAACCGGATTACCTTCTTCATCGAAAACAGGCATGTCATTTCCATCATAAGACAGCTCTTTGAATTCGAGCATGGCGGTGGTGCCGATTCTGTCTTTAGCCTGTTGAGGATCTTTGATTCCCGGCATTTCCACAATCAATCGATCGCGACCGGCTCTTTGCACCACTGTCTCTGAAACACCGAGACTGTTGATCCGGTTGTTGATGACAGTCTCCACACCGCGCATCACTTCCGGTGTGATCTCGGGCACCAGGGGTGAAGGCTCTGCTCTCAAGAGAAGCTGTGAGCCTCCTCGTAGATCGAGTCCGAGGCGAAGGTTGGTGAAGACCGTGTAGGTTTTTTTGCTTCCGAAAGGCAGATGGAAATCTGTGATCTTTTGAAGAGTATTTCCAGTCAACGCCTTGTCGTAGATTCGTTTTTGCAAATCTTCCCGGGCATAATTATTCATCTCTTTGAATCGAGGATGGGTAACCATTCTCTGCTGCACCGTGGTGCTCAACTCCCCAGGTGGAAGTTTGGATAGGTATATCCAGTCGTCCACGGCTTCTTTGGACTGGATTTGAAAAAGTGTTGTCAACGACCATGCCAGAACGCCTATAACCGCAAGCGGTTTCCAGTCTTTAAAAAGACTGCCCAGCATGGACATGATCTGCCATTTACCTGCCATCTGAATGGATTTCCTCGACTGATTAGAATGCCTATCGGCTTGAAAACCGATAAGCTCGGGCATCACATTCTAACCTGTGAGGGAATAAGGATTGGGCTTTTGGTACGGGATGTGACCTAAATCCCTTTCATCTGCCGGGGATCGCTATATAGGACAGGGGTGCGATCTATATGTGTGATTTGTTTTACGTGCTTAAACTGTGCAGACTCTGTCGCCGCCTTTTTGCATGGCGATCTCCAGGGCGCGAATGCCTTTTTCTATGAGTTCATCGTGCTCCCTGGCGTGGGCTGGAAAAGCGGCTAGACCGACGCTTGCCGTCACTTTTAAATTGTGCCAGTTATGGGTTATGGACTGGGTTGCGACCCGCTGTCTAATCCGTTCAGCAACGATTGCGGCTCCCGATGCGTTTGTCTCCGGGAATATCAGAGCGAACTCTTCGGCGCTGTAGCGGGCTGGGATATCAACATCGCGGATGGCGCCTTTGAGAACTTCGGCGACGACTTTGATCACCGCGTCCGAAGTCAGGGCTCCGTATTGTTTGACAACATCTTTGAATCCGTCGATAGCCACCATGCAGAGAGCCACGGGCCTCTTGTAGCGTTTTGCTCTCTTCAGTTCGTCCTTGATCTCTTTCGTGAAAGTTCTGGAGTTGTAAAGGTCGGTGAGGCTGTCGAGTAGAGCCAGGCGCTCGATCTCTTCCCCTTTTACAGCGGCCAGGCTTTGCTCCGTGTTGGTTAATAGAGAGCGTTGTTCCAGTTCTTTGACCCTTTCTATCACCTGGCTGTCCATGAAGGATCTGGCACCGGATGCTTTGGCTTGATTCGGGTTGTCCAGAACTCTACAAAACATGCAGGTTCTGCCACTACAGATGTGATCAGTTCTTCCGACCCCGCTCATTGGATTAATACCTGTTCCTTTTCGCGCTATCTATTAATATAGATCTACTAGCTTTCTTTGCCCGCTGGGTGGAAAGACAAAACCTTTGAATTTCCACAATAGCCCTTTGGCAGCCCTTTCTCCGGTTCGGACCCGGTGGATGAGACCGGGGCTGAAAATAGAATTGGACTGCGCTGACTGTATGAGTATAAAGTAAATTTCGCCGCCGGAGACAACTTTTATTTATCCAGTCATCGGATGCCACCGGATTGCCAGAACTGTCGCTTGAGTCTTTGATTTCGTTTTCACTGATTTTTCCCCGGGCTATTGACGAGAATCGCCTTTCTTCGCAAGTCCCAACTAGCGGAAAGAAAAACGCGCGTTTTTCTTTCCAGAGTGGAAAGTCTTGTCGGGAAAGGCTTTCAGCGAATTATGCGGCCGGCGCTTACCCGGGGGCGGCCGTCGACGAAAACATCTTTGACTTTCGCTTTGCCCGAAAATAATATCTGGAAGACCTCCGTCTCGCTCAGATTTTCCAGGTCACAATCAGCCTTATCGACTTCAATTATCACAAAATCAGCCGCTTTCCCTTTCTCCAGGGAGCCTGTTCGGCTGTCGATTCCCAGGGCTCGGGCCGGCTCAATTGTTATCAGCCTCAATGCCAGCTCCTCGCTGGTTTTGCAGCCGGTTCTGCCAAGGCTTTGATTGAGCTTTTCACCGTGCACCTTGATCATTGAAGCTGCTTCATCCAGCATGGAAAGGGTCTCGGTACTTGCCAGGCTGTCTGTTCCCAGACCGACCGGTATCTTCTCCTCAAGGATTTTTTCCAGCTCCATCCTACCGTTTGACAAATTCGAGTTGCTCCGTGGGCAGTGCGCGATGGATGCGCCGCTTCTTTTCAAGGCTGAACGGTCTCTGTTGTCTAAGCATGTAACGTGGGCAGCAATCATATTTCCAGTCAGGCAGCCCATCTTCTCAAGGCTCAGCACCGGGCTCAATCCTCTTGCCTTCCATGGGCTCTTCCTGATGATTTCGCTTTTCTCCGCTTCCGTTCCTGTGGGAATCACGACCTGCAGATACTCATCGATGCGCCTGTTTCCCGTCTCGGTCCACTCTCGTTCTGAATTTGATTCGGCCAGGTGAGTTAGCAAGGGTAATTCCTTCTCTTTTGCCCATTTGCTGGCTTCTGCGAACAAAGGTGGTGATACTGTATATAGTGAATGCGGAGAGATGGTCAGATTGAAATTTTGCGGCAGTTTTTCCTTCAAAGCGGCGTATCTGGTCTTCCAGTGGGAGAATATGAACTCGGATTTATCCTGGTCCACGCCAAAAAGTTCAAGACCCACAGCTCCTTTCAAGCCTGATTCGGCCATGGCGATGGCGCTGGCTCCTGAGTAGGAGCTATCCGCCAGAGCAGTTGTCCCCGACAATAGCACTCGGTCAGCACCCTCCCGTGCCGAAGCAAGGAAGTCATCAAATGACCACTCCCTTGTTGCCTTTACAAGCTCTTCTATCCAGGTGAATAGTGGACAGGCGTTAAAAGGCATCTTTGAGTAATCAAGATGGCTGTGTAGATTCATGAGACCAGGCACGATTATTGAATTGGCCGGTTTCACTATGACCGGTTTTTCTGTGGATGAATCTGCAGTGGATGCTAGATTTGTGGGTTCTCCTGGGTATGACGACTTTGATTCGAAATCGAATTCGGTCCCTGTTTCAACTCCGGCAATGAACTCTCCTGCAACAGTCATAACTGCATTTTTGACCGGCGGACCGGTGACGGGAAGCGCGTCGGAGGGGCCCGGCGGATGGCTCTACGGAAACGCCCTTCGATGGGACGGGTGGACCGACGCACAGACGCACATGCTCCGGGACGTCTCCGCCATCCTCCACCTCCGAGCCGCCAACAAGGACCTCCTCCACGCGAACCGCTCCCTCAAAAACATCCT
>JAUIJG010000311.1 GCA_030431355.1 bacterium | reverse complement strand
TTACTATCGAGTTCGGGTGAAGGATGAAAGTGGTTCTGAAACAAAGTAAGGCATCGGTGATAGCCCTGGGCTTTCTCCTTGGTCTAATTGTTCTGCCTTTGCCTGGATCAGCCCAGGAAAAGGTGGCTTTGACAGACAACTCTGTTCAAGATACCCATGATGCCTCGGACACAAAAGACGCTTCCGCCCTAGATGATTCTGATAGTGTCAAACTCAGACCGGTGAAGAAGGTCACTGTCACTGCCGAAGAGCCTGTCAAACCCGGCTTCTTGAGCTGGAAGACCGATACCCTGGGTAGAGTCAGAAGTGATGGTCGCCTGGCCAAGCGGCTTGCAAAATATCATTGGCTTGACAAGATGGTTCTCGCTAATCCAGAACTTTCAGAGGCGATTACGAATCATAGAAGAGCGGCTATGATCCTTGCTGATCATGTTCGAATAACGGAGATCGCTGAAGCCGACCCATATTTATGTAGAAGAATTACGAAGTGGAAGGGAGCGGCCCGGAGGCTGGCTGCCAATCCAAATGCCCGATATGTTATCGATCGCGATCCCGAAGGAATGTACCGGGCCATCAGACGTGATAAGAAGATAATTCGAATTTTGTCAAAGAATCCGGTCTTTGACCAGATGATCGTCGATAATCCTGAGTTAGGTCGGGTAATCTCTCACTACATGTGAACTTCTCAATTAACTTTATCTTAGAAGCACTGGCAATTGGCTTCGCCACAGGAATTTTTTCCGGCGCCTTCGGAATAGGCGGTGGAATCGTTTGCACGCCTCTTCTCCGGCTTTTTCTCAATGTCAGTCCTCACATGGCTATCGGCACCACCATGGCCCTAATAATTCCTACTTCTCTCAGTGGTGCTCTCAATTACACAAGAAAAGGACTGGTGGACAAGAAAGTCTCCACGGCCATGATGCTACCGGCGGTGGTCGGAGTATTGGCCGGCGCCGCGCTTACTAAAGTGGTGCACGGAAAGATGCTAATGCTCTCCTTCGCGCTTCTTGTTGTTGTTTCGGGAATTGATCTCACCCTCGGTATCGGAAAGCGCATTATGGAGATGCGTAGCGGAGGTGAGGACGAGGAGTCGAAGGACTCTGAAAGCGAGTCTGGCAAGGACCTTAAGACGAGAATCTTTGTCGGCTTATTAGCAGGTATGCTGGCTGGTTTCTTCGGGGTCGGTGGTGGATTCATCCTGGTGCCTTGTTTGCTCTATTTCTTCAAATTGCCCATCAAAGCTGCCTTTGGAACGTCTCTTGTGGTTATCGCTACCGTGGCAATGCCAGGTACGATTACCCATTTCTTACTCGGTCATGTGAACATTTCCTTGATGCTCACCATGATGGGGGGAGCGGTAATAGGATCCCTGGTCGGTAGTTCTGTCGCTTTGAGAATCAGGGACAGTTGGTTACGAAAAGGTTTCGGGGTTATTATGATTACGGTTGCTCTGGTTCTCACCTGGAGAGAACTACATCTATAGAGGGAATATAATTAGATGTCCGATTTCCATCAGTAGAAGGACTTTCTCAATTGTGTAGCTTTCATGCTCGACTGTTAGAACTTGAGTCAGAGATACTTGCCAAAGAAGAAGCGCAGGAAGGTATATCTGAGCTAACCCCTGACTGTTCCATCCTTCTCGATTCTGTGGAGAAGGAGATAGGCGTAAGGTTGGGCGACAAGGTGCCCCAGGACTTCCGGGGCTGGATCTCCTACCGACGCTTTCAGAATAAGAGCCAGGGTAAATCCACCGACCGAGACCAGATGATTGTCAATAGAGGGCGAGCTTTTAAGGTAGGTGGTCTATTTCCCAAGTATGTAGCCGGTTGTGATGTGTCTTTCGGTCTCGATACGGCCACTGAGTATCAACGTGGCTTTGATGTCTCTTGTCCCCAGGACCTGGATCATTTGTTGGTGAATTTCGGCCGGGGCAAGCAAGGATTGATCCGGGTTTTTCTCTGGTATGGCGAGAACATTGCTCCTTACAGGCTAATATTCGAAGCTGTAATGGAAAACGACCCCCAGGATGAATTGATAGAGGCCGTGGTAGAAGCTTGCCACTGGATCATAAAGAAGCCTAAAGAGTTGACTTTACCGCAGTTTCTCTCTTCAGAGAATCTGTAGGCTCTGTTCAGGCCTCTTCTTTGTCTTTCTTGGCGATGTCGATTTTCTCTCCACCACCGCCGGAACTTCCGCCTTGAATGCTGTTTACGATAGGCTCCACCATCTTCTCAATACCCTGGGGGAAGCGCCTTTTGCCGTGTTCAAAGAGTTCAATAGGAATCGGAAAGATAATTGTAGAGTTGTTCTCCGCCGATACTTCCACCATGGTTTGTAGTTGTCTCAGCTGCATCGCACCTGGTGCCTGGGAGATTCTCGTGGCGGCCTGGGAGAGCTTTTCCGCTGCCTGCAATTCACCATCGGCAGCCACAATTTTAGCTCTTCTCTCTCTTTCTGCTTCAGCTTGTCTTGCCATTGCTCTCTGCATGCTCTCCGGAATTTCAACGTCTTTAACTTCGACGGAATTTACCTTGATGCCCCATCCTTCGGTCTGTCTATCAATTATCGCGCTGAGCTTTTGATTGATGGCATCCCTTTCGGTAAGCAGTTCATCTAGCTCATGTTGACCAAGTACGGAGCGCAGTGTGGTCTGGGCAATCTGGCTGGTGGCGGTGAAAGGGTCTTCTACTTTAGTGACGGCCTTAAAAGGATCAACGACCTGAAAGAAGCAAACGGCTGCTGTTTTAGCCGAAACGTTATCTTTGGTGATTATCTCCTGCATGGGGATGGACATGGTAATCACACGGAGGTCCACTTTCTTGTGCGCCTGGGCGATGGGCCATACGAAACTCGGACCAGGTCCGATGGTTCCAGTCGCTTTACCCAGGGTGAAGATGACCAGGCGGTCATACTCTTTGATGAACTTTATTCCTGAAAGAAAGTAGCCCAGAACCAGGAAGAATATTAAACCGAAAAATTCCATTGACAACGCTCCTGCTCAATATCAATTTAGTCCATATTACTCTATTTCAGTCTTTTTAGACGGGCTATGAAAAAACCGGATAAATTATCGATTCCCGGATGAAGAGTAATAAATCCTCTGGCGGCAGTGACCGATAAGCGCTTGTTCGCCTTTATTGACTCGGGAAGAAAATCTGCCAGGGGCTCTAATTCGAATTGACCTTCACTCTCCTCCAGGAATTTTTCAATCACTTCCAAATTCTCTTCCGGCTCCAGGGAACAGGTGGAGTAGACGACTATGCCGCCTGGTTTCACCATCTCCGCTGCTGCCTTTAAAAGCTCAATTTGTAGTCTAGGCAATTCGACCAGGTCTTCCGGTTTTCTTCTATGCCTGATATCGCTTCGTCTATCCATAACCCCGGTACCGGAACAAGGTGCGTCCACAAGGACTCGGTCTACAGCTCGCTCGTAGCGGAATTTTCTGCCATCCTCTACCTTGATCTCTATATTTGTCAGCCCGAGCCTGCGTCGATTCTTCTTGAGTTCACCGAATCTTTTTTCGTACTTGTCCACAGCGATTATGCGACCTGTGTTCTCCATCAATTCACTCATATGGAGAGACTTTCCACCAGGCGCGGAACATAGATCTATGATGATCTCTTCTTTCTGAGGAGAAACTACTGATGATACCAGAGCTGCAGCTTCATCCTGGATACTGAAGAGACCTTCTTGATATGCAGGAAGATCTTCCAATCGTTGTTTGTTGTTAGAGACGACTTTGAATACTGAATTTACATACCTGGAAGGAATGAGTTTGATACCGACATTTTCCAGGACGCTGACAAGTCCCTCAGGGCTGATCACCTCCGTGTTTGTGCGGATAAAGGTATCAGGTTTTGATGAAGCCTTCTCCAAAAGACTTCTAGTGGCGTCTTGACCCAGATTACTTATCCATCTCTTCACCATCCACGAGGGCATGGAATGTCTTGTCGCAAGTTCTTCCGGGTTGGTAATTGATTCCATTCGGTCGAAAGCATCGTCGTCATCTTCTCCGCTATTTGAGCCGGAAGTGCCGGTCCCCGTCAGTCCGCTCTCCTTCTGGCGCAAATATGATCGCAATACGGCATTTGTATATTTTGCCAGTCCCTCGTGACCGCATTTTCTCGCTAATCCGGTGGAGGTGAATAGCACCGCAGATGGTGGTAGGTCCTCGACGAAATCGAGCTGAAAGAATCCTAAGCGAAGTATATTGAGCAGAACCTTCGGAATACTTTCAAGGGACTTTTTAGAAAGAGGTTGAATACGGCTGTCCAGCAATCCTTTATTTCGGATTACTCCCTGGACTAATAGGGTGGTGAAAGCACGATCCCGTTTAGATAACCCGCATTTTTCCAGGGCGCTGGCCAGAGCTATATTGGAATAAGCTCCCTCCCTGTCTACGCGTAGCAAAACTTCCAGGGCTAGCTTTCGAGAGGCTATGCCTCTCTCCTTTTCCTTTTCCTTTTCCTTTATAGGTTCGTTTCCTTTTTTAGATTCTGATTCTTCGCGCTTAACCATAATCTAGCGCTCCATCTCTATTTTGAATTGCAGGCGTCTTTACCGCCGGCATTGGTGCTTGAAGTACTTAGTGAACAGTCTGGAACCAAACCTGCCATAACTTCACCGGTTGTCACTCGCTGGCCGTTTATCCAATCTATAACAGCAACCTTAGGCTTGTTGGGAGGCTGAACAGTTAGAATCTCCAATCGCTCGCCACCATTCTCTCCACATGCCACATGGAGTTGTTTGCCATCGACCGATATGCTTCCGGGGCAAACTTCAGAGCCGGTAGTATTGGTATTGTATCTGGTTCTAATAATTTTAAGCTTTTGATCTCGGAAAGTGGTGAAGGTACCGGGCCAGGGGGCGAGTCCGCGCACCAGATTGTGAACCTCGAGCGCAGGCTTGCGCCAGTCTATCTCTCCCATCTCTTTTGACAAGAGAGGAGCATAGGTCGTCTTGCTATCGTCCTGGGGCTCAGGGGTTATGGTTCCGTCACGGAGTCGCTTGAGCGTCTCTACCATCAGTGGTGCTCCTGATTCGGCAAGTCTTCTGCTAAGCTCAGGAGCGTCCATATCAAGATCTATCGCTACTTCATTTTTTAGAAGCATAGGACCTGTATCCACACCGGCTTCAGTGCACATGGTTGTATTGCCGGTTTTCTTCATGCCTCTGATTATCGACCAGTTTATTGGCGCGGCCCCTCTTAACTCAGGCAGAAGGGAACCATGCAAATTGATCACCCCATGGGGCGCCATCTCCAGAACAGGTTTCTTGAGAATCTGACCGAAGGCTACCATGACCAGAACATCAGGCTTAAGCGCCCGCATCTCTTCCACCACATCTTTGTCTCTAGACAGTTTCTCGGGCTGCAAGACTTTTATATTGTGTTTCAGGGCCACCTCTTTGACCGGGGGCGCCTGAACTTTATTCCCTCGACCTTTTGGTCTATCGGGCTGGCAGAGTACTGCCAATACTTCGAAGGTCTCTTCTTCGATAAGTGCGTTCAAAGTAGGTACGGCAAACTCCGGGGTGCCAAGATAGATGATTCTCACGGTCAACTCTCGCTTACGCTTATCTCTATAATCTGGTCGAAATTCAAACAGCACTTATCGTCGAGCATAATGTACATGAGACGGTTCTGTCCTTCGAAGGCAAGATTGGTCAGCTGTCCGCTGTACTCTGCTCCACCGGTGGTCAAGACCCTGACCGTTTGTCCCACCCATTGCCTGAGATAAACTCTTTTGTCTGCGTTCTGTTGAGGCATGCAATCGACTCCATGGAGGAACTAGTAAAAATCAAATCCTAAGTCGGAATAAGAATATGTATCCAGATAAGAGTTTGAAACCTGCACCGGACTTATATTTTGTCATTCTAAACCATCAAAATTACTGGGAATATAAATAGGCTTTATTTTTCTCAATATGGCAAGCAGCCTGTCGTAGTCGGACCTCATGATGGCGGAGAGCGAGCGACCGGCATCAAGGAGGAAACTGTCGTCTTGACCGGTATTTAGGTGTGCTTCGCGAATGGTGGCAGCGATGAGTTCGTCGGTAGGAACTTCGCTGACGGAGGTCAGAAGTCGCAAAAACTCGAATCCCCGGGTGATTTGGCTGATCTCTTCACTGCTGGCCGGATAGACAAAATCGTGAACTTCAGGTGGTTGCGGGGGAAGATGTTGGAATACCCGGTCCACAATGACATGGCCGACTATCTGTGCGTGCACCTCGGTTTTCAGGAGTGAAAAAATATGTGGTTGGTTCAGTTTTAGCTCTTGGCGAGTCATGCCTAAAGCGGACGGTTTGTGAACCGAGTCCTGGGGACCGGTGGAGACATTTGTCACTACAGCGATAACAGCTATGCCGTTATCTTGGGAGTCCGCCTTTAAAAAACTGCCGAAACGGGGTTTCTGTGGCAGGGCCGGCTCTTCCTCGTTTCTATTTATGCACTCCGCCGTAAACTGAGTAATTGAGGATGATACCACCTCTGCGATGGGAGAGCCGCTGTCAGAGCCTTTCATCAGTCCGTGGCCG
>JAUIJG010000310.1 GCA_030431355.1 bacterium | reverse complement strand
CCCTCCTCTTCATGCTTTTCATCTAATTCTAGTCAGATCATCTGACAGAAAAAGGTCGAAAAGCCAAAAAAGCTCTCCGATCTCTGAGTTCTTTCCACTTGGATACTATATGTATGAATAGAATGGGAAAAGCGGAGGGAAGAATAAATAACCGATCGAAGAATCATATCTTCTCTTACGGGGCATAAGATAATGACCTTCCAGAAAATAAGATTTCTCGATGCGTTGTGCCGAAAAATCTGTATACTCATTTAGCTGGAAGCTCGGATAACTGGAACCATGGAAGATCCACTCATCCGAATAGACCGAAGCAATAAGAAGAGGAGTATGGATAAACGATGGCCGATGTTCTTTGTCTGGGAGAGCTACTTGTAGACTGGGTTTGCACAACTCCAGGAGCGGAGATTAAAGACGCCGTCAAATTCACCAAAGCACCAGGTGGAGCTCCGGCAAATACTGCCGTGGGACTGGCTCGACAGGGCGTGCCCACGGCGTTTATCGGCAGAGTTTCTAAAGACGAATTTGGACTCTGGCTCAAATCCGTGCTGGAAGAGAATAAAATTGATGTCTCCTGCACCCTGGAAGATCCAGATGCTCAGACGAGAATGGCCTACGTGGTTACGACCGAGAGCGGTGATAGAAAGCTCGCTGATTTCACCAGAATCGCCTGTGCTGATGCACGCCTGGAAAAAAGCGACCTGAGAAAAGAACTCTTTGAAAATGCCAGCGTTCTTCACTTCGGCTCAATCTCACTGATAGAAAGCCCCGCTCGAGAAGCCACTGAAGCAGCAGTAAAGATGGCAAAAGATGCCGGCTGTCTAATCTCATACGATCCGAACGTTCGTTTAAGCCTCTGGCCTTCCGATCAACACTGCAAAGACAGCATCCTCAATTCGCTGCCCTGGGCCGACATAGTCAAGATAAACGAGATAGAGCTGGAGTTTCTGACCGGCAAGAGTGATCTTGAACAAGCAGCTGTGCTACGCAAAGAGATGGGGATTCCCCTTCTCATCATCACTCTGGATTCCCGCGGTGCACACTTTTGTACTGAGCAAGTGGCCAGAACAGTCTCCGGCTATGAAATAGAATTGGTTGAAGCCACCGGCGCTGGTGACGGCTTCAACGCCGGAGTAATTCGCGGACTTCTAAAACATGTCAAAGAGGTCAAGGACCGAAGAGGCTGTTTGAAAGCTTTATCTGAAGAAGAACTGGTGTCTATTATCAGAACAGCCAACGGAGTGGGCGCTCTGGCCTGTACAAAAGCCGGAGCAATTCCAGCTCTACCTTATCAGGAAGAGCTAGACAAATTTTTGAACCAGGCAGTTGTTTCTGCGAACTAAACCCTGAGCCCATAATGGTTATCAGGAATAGAGCTTAATGCCTGGCCACCCTAGCGCTACATCTTGACATCAAAGAAAACGAAAACAGTTTCTATAATTTTTGCGCACTGGAAAGATAACCTGCAATTCTAGCGGCAAGCAATTATAATGACCCTGTTGGCCATAACCTCTTTTAAGGAACGCTGCTTATTATGTTTGCTCCCTCGATTAAATCCCCAAAGATAATCAAGACATCAATTTCAACCTTACTACTGGCGTCTGTACTATTTGTTCCAGCCAGCCTGGCACAATCTCCTTATGTTCAGACCTACGGCAAACAGAACAACGCCCAGAGAGCCGACAAAGCAGCCAAGCAGATTCAAAACTCCGCCAAGACAACTGCCACCGCCAATGCCACCAAACCAAAAGTCAAAATGATCGTGGCCCCGACGCAACATATCTCCGCCGGTCCAAAATGGCAGCAGTTCGCGGACTACATCAACCTCAAGCCTGGACAGGAAAACCTGCCCCTCAAATTCACCATACTGAACGGTAGCGGGGGCACTCCACCCCTGAGAGCTATCAGAGCCAACCTCTCCGGCAGAAGACTGTTTACGGAAAAGGACTTCCAGGGCAAACGCAAACTTTCTATAGATCTCTCAAACGCACTAACCGCTGGCTCTACCCAGATAGTGTTCCAGTCTTATGGTGCCGCCGGCAGTGCTTTCAAATGGCAAATCACCTCCAGCGTCAGCCCGGTGGTAACAAGCCTCAAACCTGACAAAGCCGCCAAAGAAGCGGATATAACAGTTACCGGCAAAAGCCTTCCCACCGACAAGAGAGCCTACATAGTCAAGGTTGATGGAGTGATCGCCAACGTCAGCGATGCCACCGTCGAGAACTTCAAATTCAAAGTACCGAAACGAGTAAAAGCCGGTAAAGACAAAAAGGTGGAAATCACCATCGCCGGAGCCAAGATGAAAACCCTGAAGCTGACCATTCAAGATCAGCCGGAGATCACCTACCTGAGCCATGTTTCCATCGCAGGCAGCCAACTCCTGACCATAAAAGGCAAAAACTTCTCCAAAGACCCGAAAGACATAGAAGTCACCTTCAACGGAGCGAAAGGCAACGTGACCGCCTCCAGTGACGACAGCATCTCGGTGGTAACTCCAGAGATTGAAGCCATGCCGGCTCCAGTCACTATCCAGGTAAAAGTAGGAGATTTGAACTGCAAAAAAGCAGGCATGATCCTCTTCAGCCAGAGAAACATACCTAACAACGGCACCTATTCTCCGTTCGAGGTAGCCAGACATCTGCTCTAAAACAGATCAGTCAAAACAAGCAGCTTTCAAGGTCTCTGAAAACTTCAGGGACCTTGTTCTTTATCGGAACCTTCCGAACCGACCTCTGTGAGACTTTCTCTATCGGCGCTAAATAGACCGGCAGAAACACCATCCATGGCGCATTCGGTCAACAACCTGGCCATCGCCATTCCGTAACCGAGACCGTGACCGTTGAAGCCGAGAGCATAGAAAACACGCTTTCTGCCCGGCAATTCACCCACAACCGGCAGCCCATCTTTTGTATAGGCCATGACACCGGAAAATCGATAGTCGATGGGAGTCCCCACCACATCAGGGAAACTATCTTTCATGTACTCTTCCAGAGCAGATTGAACCTGGGGAGTTACCATATCAGCGTAACCGACCTCTTGATCAATATAGAGCTGCCTTCTTCCACCAAGCAAAAGCCTGAGGTCAGCCAATTGCCTGAAATAAACCCAGCCATAGTTAGCGTAGCAAAGCCTGTCTATGATTCTTTTCGAGAGGGGTCGGGTGATCAAAATTTGCCCCCGGGCGGTATGAAACTTATTCTGCAGCCAGGAGTCAACCAGGGAAGAATATGCGTTGGCGACAAGAATTACCGTTTCAGCAAAATAAGACTTTTCAGTGGCGAGGACTTCTACCCTACCGGATTCATGATCACTGGCAAGTCGCAGCACATGCTCATTTTCGAAGACATCCACACCGCTGGCTTCAACCAGGGCCCGGGTAAACTGCACCGGATTCAAGCCGAAGTCGGAATTATTTAAAAGTGCACCATAAAACCCTCGATCCAGAGGGTCGTCTTTCATCAACTCTACTTCGAAGCCATCTTCTTTCAACAACTCATAGGACTCTTCAAGCTCCTCAAGCTCTTCGATGGAATCAGCCAATATATAAGAACCGGATCTTTCAAAACCAAGGTCCCGGGTACTGACATTTTGAAACTCATCGATCAAAGACTGATTCTCTTCGGCAAATTTATATATGAACTCAGCATTGTCTCTGCCGAAACGCCTGACACATTCGTTGTAGTAAGTCTGAATACCCCTGAGAACCATGCCGGCGTTTCGGCCAGACGCCTGGGAAGCGATGGTGTTCGACTCCAGGAGGCATATCTTCAAGCCATCACGCTTTGCCAGGTAGTAAGCAGTCGCAGCCCCTATTACCCCGCCTCCCACAATGACCACATCGTAGTCGGCTACTCCTCTTTCCCTGCTTTCACCCTGGTCCAGATCAAACCAAATAGACCTTGTCATAATCCTCGCTCAGCACCAATTACCGAAACATCTCAATTCAATCGGATACCGCAGCTAAAAAAGCCACAAGCACAATATAATATGTTCTGGACAAAAACAATTACCCGTTGTCATAAGAACCGGAGCAACCAATGACACTTTCGGAACTCAAGAAAGAGCTGGAAGGGATCGAGGAGAGGCTGTCGAAAGTCAGCCAGTATCTTTGACCCGGATTCGATAAAAGCGAAAATTTCAGAACTGGAAAAGCAAACCCTGGAGCAGGACTTCTGGCAAGATCAGAAGAAAGCCCAGTCAGTCACCCAAAAACTCAGTCATCACAAGAACACCCTGGAGAAATTCGAGGGATGGAATCGGCAAACCAGCGATTTGAACGTTCTCGCTGATCTGGGCATGGAAGAAGGCGACGAATCAATAGGAAGCGAGATAGAAGCCGGAATAGAAAAATTGAACCGGGAGCTGGAACGCTACGAGCTTGAGAGGCTGCTATCCGGAGAATACGATGAGTCCTCTGCCATCGTAACAATTAACGCAGGGGCAGGAGGCACAGACGCCCAGGACTGGACCGAAATGCTCCTGAGGATGTATTTGCGCTGGTGCGCCAACAAAGACTACAAAACAGAGATCATAGACCAATCCGCCGGGGAAGAAGCCGGACTAAAGAGTGTCACCTTCAAAGTTGAAGGAACTTTCGCCTACGGTTATTTGAGCTGCGAAAAAGGCGTACACCGACTGGTCAGAAAGTCACCGTTCAAACAGGGCAATGACTCAAGACAAACCAGTTTCGCCGCCCTTGACGTAACTCCGATCATGAACGAAATAGACAGCCTGGTGGAAATTCCGGACGATGACATAGAAGTCGAGACGATGCGCTCCGGCGGCGCCGGTGGACAAAACGTCAACAAAGTCGAAACCGCTGTTCGCATCGTGCATAAACCGACAGGAATCGCTGTTCGCTGCCAACAAGAGAGAAGCCAGATTCAAAATAGGGCTCTGGCCATGGAATTATTGCGCTCCAAGCTTCTAGCCATCAAACAAGCCGAAAGAGAAGCCGAGCTGGCTCAGATAAAAGGAGAGATAGTACAAGCAAGCTTCGGCAACGCTATCAGATCGTACATTCTTGATGACAGGATGGTAAAAGACGTGCGAACCAAAACAGACACTCCCCACGTGGAGAATGTCTTGAACGGCGACCTGGACCAGTTCATCGACTCTTATCTGCGTTACAAAGCCAGCTTCAACCAGGGCTAACTTCGGGCAGTTAACAGAGGCGTACTAGCGTAACCTCCGATAGCGGTTACGGCGGAAGGTTAAACAGAGAAAACCTATTGACAACCAACGTTTTCGGAGCACTTTAATTGCCAAGAGTCGTTATCAGGCTACCCCATTAATCGCTACGCTAACGACTCAATAATGGTCACTTGACAATATGTGTACTCCCGCAATATTCACACATAAACACAAAACTCCTTAAACTAACCCGGCAGCAATTAGGTCCGGTTAGCCTTTTCTTCAGCATCGTTAAAAGGATAGAGAATACATATAACTATAGTGTTTCCTCTCAAGAGGATCGTTTTGATAGTTTATGGATATCTATCCAACTAGTTCTTTTCGGAAACCTTAGCTCTACAAACCCATTCTACGTCCACTTCCTTGAATCAAACCAATAGCTCCGACACACCAATCCACGGTGTTCGAGTATTTCCGAAGAGACCGAGATAGATTCGCAGGAATGGGTTTGGACTTAGTAATAGGCGTTCTTTCTAAAGATCAGCCTGAGATGCCCCCGATGATACCCCGGCAGATGACAATCCGGTGTGTTTCCTCGGGAAGGCTAAAGTTTCAAATCATTTGTCAACTTCGCAATGGTCGACTGGACATCCCAGCCGACTAGAACTCAACGATGGAGGTTAGACATCATGCCGAATGGTGATCTGAACAAAGCCCTGGGGCTTGAACCTCTTTCTGGAGACCCGATCCCCTTCCCCCAGTTCCTCGCGGATCTGAAGGGAAATGTTGGAAGTGTGTCGACTGCCCCCGCGGTGGTTCTTCGCGCTATCCACGACATGGGGAAAGAAGACTTCAAGAAAGAAGACGACCCCGAGCGGAAACGTTTTCTCCAGGTACTGGAGCAAGCGGGCATTCCCTCCTGGAGGGCTTTTTATCATGTCTGTGGCAGCCAGCTTTTTGCCAATAGGCTTTTGAAGCGTTTTCTCGAGCCCGCCGCCGCCAATGGCGCGCAACTCAAGAAGATGCTGATTGTCGAAGGCGGTCCCGGCGCTGGCAAGGACTACTTCAAGGATGGTATCGAGCGCGCACTCGAGCGCTCCGCGACGGTCTACGCCGTCAAAGGCTGTCCCGACCACGAGAATCCCCTTAACCTGCTCAAGCTTCTCCCCGAGGGCTCACTGGCGAAGGTCGCAGAGGCCATCGACATGCCGTTCGAGGAGCTGGAGCACCTGATGCAGACCGCTAACAGTCCCTGTCAGCACTGCTATCGGGAGGTGATGGGTGACCTCGACGGCTCCAAGGAGGAAGAACCCTCCCTGGCCAAAGTCATGGTCGAAAAAATCCGCCTCACGAGCCGTTCCGCCGGTATCTTCGAATGGAAGCCCGGTCAGGACTGTTCCCTGGTATCCGCTCTCCGTCGCTCCAACCGCGGATTCATCAGCATGCCTGA
>JAUIJG010000309.1 GCA_030431355.1 bacterium | reverse complement strand
CATCATTGTCTTCCAGCAGTTTCTCAGCATTCTCCACTGCTCCTTTCATGCCTGCGGCTCCGGGAGTTAGAATTACCTCCGCACCAAGGGCGGTGAGAAGCTTCCTTCTCTCAACGGACATTGTGTCCGGCATAGTCAAAATCAGTCTGTAGCCCCTGGAAGCAGCCGCGAATGCCAGAGCGATTCCTGTATTTCCCGATGTGGGCTCGATAAGAACGGTATTTTCCGGATTGATCAGCTTCTTTCGCTCTGCTTCTTTGATCATCGAGATGCCGATTCTGTCTTTGACCGAACCCAGAGGGTTCATGGATTCCATCTTCAGAGCCACAGTCGCTTTTGAGTCTTTGGTCAATCTACGCAGCTTGACAAGGGGCGTATTTCCAACGGTTTCGGTAATATCGGCAAAGATCACGATTGGCTTTACTCCTCTGGGAACTGTAGGGGCGATTGAGGCAAAAATATATCATAAGCATAGCTTTAACGGGGGAAGTTTAGACCGTCAAAAAGAAAAGACTGCGGGATTCTTCATCAACAGTCTTTTCGGATTTTTTGTTATTTCGGATCTTGCAAACAAGAGTCCTGATTTTTCCAGCTCTATCCAGTTTTTTACTGGAGGGTTTCGCCTGGATTCTGGGCTGTTTTCTTCTTCTCTTTCTGGGCTTTCTGCTCCAGTTCCGCTTTTTGAGTGGGAGAGACGAGATCGGCGAGAGGATTGTTGGCGGCTAGCTCTTTCAATTCTCTTTCTCCGATGTCGACAAAAATCTGACCCTTCTTAATCATCTTCTTGTTGTTTTTCTTTTGACCGGTGGCGATCAATTTTTTGCCTTTTTCAAGGATGTTTTTAGCGTGCTTGACCCGACCCTTGTAGCGTTTTTGCATACGCTGCTCGTCTTCGGTGAAGTCACCTTCCGGCATGGGGGTTT
This sequence comes from bacterium, assembly GCA_030431355.1. The sequence goes on along the minus strand of JAUIJG010000309.1, from coordinate 5,669 downwards.
CAGCGTAAGGATTGGGCTCAGGAGCCGCACCGGCTGCGTTGGGGACGGCGGTGCCGAAGAAGTCATTGGGACCGGCAATGGCAGGGACATCTGCCGTTGCGGCGATTCCGAACAACGCCATCATCGGGATAGATAGAAATAGATTTCTGGTTCTGAGCATGCAATTATCTCCAATTTCGACCGAACACTAAGGATACAGAAAAACAGACTTGTCAGGCGATAATTTGAGCCGGATATTTCTAAGAAATTGACAATCTAGTCCTTTCCGAAGATTAAGCGGCTGTCACCTGACCGCTTCCAGGACCGGGGAGCGCAGGCAATTCTCTTCTCTAAAAGCTTGCTCCAGGGCGAATCCGCTTCTGATTAACAGGGCGTCTGAGAGTTGACCGGCCATGAGCTGGAGACCGATAGGCATTTTGTCATCGCTAAAGCCGCAAGGTACCGATAGTCCAGGCAATCCGGCCAGGTTGACCGGCAGGGTGGCGATATCTGAAAGGTACATGGAGAGAGGGTCATCCACTTTTTCGCCGATTTTGAAAGCCACGGTGGGCGACATGGGAGAGAGCAAGACGTCGTAGTCGCTGAACACCCTGTCGAAGCTTTCTTTAATGAGGCGTCGTACTTGCTGAGCTTTTTTGTAATAGGCGTCGTAATAGCCGGTACTGAGAGCATAGGTACCGAGCATTATTCTTCTTTTTACCTCATCGCCGAAACCCTGCTGTCTGGATTCGTTATAGAGGGTGGTGAGGTCTTTGACATCCGCTGCTCTGGCACCATATCTGACACCGTCAAATCTGGCCAGGTTGGCGCTTGCCTCTGCCGTGGCGATTATGTAGTAGACCGGAAGCGCTTCTTTTATGTGGGGTATCGAGATCGTCTCCACCGTAGCGCCCAGGCTTTCGAAGTGTTTGCGAGCTTTGTCTATATATGCAGCAATTTCAGGCTGCAAAGCGTCGGTGAGAAAGTCTTCAATTACGCCGACCCTGAGACCTTTACAGTACTCTTTAATCTTTGATTGATCTAACGAACGCACGAAGTCCAGGTTCGGCACTTCGCAAGAAGCGCCGGCGCCATTTTTCGACTTCCCAAAAGGATTTCTAAGAGAGGTGGAATCTTTTTTGTCTTCGCTTACCAGCACAGAAAGCGCCGTGGCCGCGTCTTTTACCGTGGCGGCGAAAGGACCTATCTGATCCAGGCTGGAGGCATAGGAGGTCAGTCCGAATCTTGAAACCAGTCCATAGGTCGGCTTCATGCCGGCGATTCCGCAAAACGATGCCGGTAGACGGATGGAGCCTCCGGTATCAGAGCCGATACCGATGACGCTGTACCCTGAAGCGACGCTAACGGCCGGACCGCCGGAACTACCACCGGGCACACGGTCCATATTCCAGGGATTGCGAGGAATCGGATAGGAAGTGTTTTCGTTGGAGGAGCCCATGGCGAACTCATCTAAATTAGCCTTGCCCACACAGATTGCTCCGGCGGCAAAGAGGTTGTTTGCCGCGGTTCCGGTATAGGGGGAGACAAAATTTTCCAGGATGGCAGAGCCGCAGGTGACCGGGTAGCCTTCCACACAAATATTGTCTTTTATGGCCACAGGGATGCCTGCCAGGGGACCGGGATCTTCACCGGCAGCCAGTTTTGAATCGACAGCCCGGGCCTGGGAGAGGGCTAGCTCTTCGGTGACATTTAAGAAGGCGTGGGTTTTTCCGTCGTTGGCTTTTATATGATCGAGATGACTGCGGGTTATCTCTTCTGCACTAGCTTTCTTCTCGTGCAGGAGTGCCTGAAGTTCTTCAATATTCTTGCCGATAAATGAATCAACGGAGTCCATGGAATCCACCCCCTTAGCGGGTTCCTTCGAATTTGCCTGTATATCTATGCTTTTCCGGAACCGACAGAGAAACTATTTTAGCTTCTTCAGCTGTTTCTAACCCTTGTATTTTTTGAACAAGATACAAGCGTTATGACCGCCGAACCCGAAGCTGTTTGACATGGCTGCGTTAACTTCAACCCCTTCTATGGCCGTATTGGGGACATAGTTAAGATCGCAATCAGGGTCTGCGTTTTCCAGGTTGATTGTGGGCGGAACTAAAGAGTTCTCAATCGACATCAAGGCCACGGCTGCTTCGATGGCGCCTGCCGCGCCGAGCAGGTGACCGGTCATGGATTTTGAAGAACTGACCATGAGTTTGCCGGACTCGGCGTGGTCGCCGAAGACTCTTTTGATAGCGACGGTCTCCGCTTTGTCTCCCACAGGAGTGGAAGTACCGTGGGCATTGACATAGGCAATGTCCTCAGGTTTCAGCTCGGCCTGTTGTATCGCCTTGGTCATGGCTCTAGCTGCTCCTTCACCGTCAACACAGGGCTGGACGATGTCGAAAGCGTCGCCGGTCATGCCGTATCCGGCAATCTCAGCGTAGATATGGGCTCCTCGTTTCAAGGCGTGGCTCAATGATTCAAGAATCAATACGGCTCCGCCTTCTCCCATCACAAAACCATCGCGGTCTCTGTCAAAGGGACGGCTTGCTTTTTCCGGTTCATCGTTTCGGGTGGACAGGGTTCTTGCTGATGAGAATCCTGCCATCACCAGGGATGTTATAGGAGCTTCACTGCCGCCGGCGAACATCACATCGGCTTCCCCTCTCTGGATAATGCCGAAAGCATCACCTATAGAGTGGGAGGATGTGGCACAAGCAGTCACCTGACAAAGGTTAGGACCTTTGGCATTGTAGGTCATGGAGACCCAGCCTGCTGCCATGTTGACGATCAACATAGGCACGGTGAAGGGTGAGCAGCGGTCCGGTCCTTTTGATAAAAGGACTTTGTATTGGTTCTCGATGGTCTGGAAACCACCGGCTGCCGAACCTACAACCACGCCGACCCTGGTGGGGTCGTCCTGGCTGAAGTCTATATCGGCATCTTCCACCGCCATCTTCGCTGCCGCCAGGGCAAACTGGATAAAGCGGTCCGTTCTCCGGATCGCTTTTTTATCCATATATAAGGATGCGTCGAAGTCCCTGATCTCGCCGGCTATTTTGCAGGCGGATTGGACTTCCGGTGGAATCCCCTGTACTCGGGATATACCGGATTTGCCCCGGGCAATTCCTTCCCAGAACTTCTCTTTGCCAATCCCCACAGAGGAGACTGTGCCAATACCTGTGACTACTACGCGTTCACTCGACATGCAGATTTTGATTCCTAATAACGAAATAGAACAGCCAACCCGGGTCAGTAATTTCGTACTGACACCGATGCAGCCATCAACTCACCCTCAGGTAGGATTACTTCCTAGAGGTGCGAAGAGATGTACTTAACGGCTTCGCCTACGGTTGTAATCTTTTCGGCTTCTTCGTCCGGAATCTCAACACCGAATTCCTCTTCCAGAGCCATCACGAGTTCAACCTGGTCAAGGGAATCTGCGCCCAGATCCTTGGTGAAGCTAGCTTCAAGAGTAACTTCGTCGTTGTTTACGTTCAATTGCGCTACGGCTACCTTCTTGACTCGCTCGAAGGCTTCCTTTTCTTCCATCTGTGTTTTCACTCCCATTCTCCGATAACGCACGAATAACTAAATGGCTAATACTAAGATGTGCCAAGGGCAACTAGAATATCATGTCCGTCGCCCAATTAGTGCTTCATGCAAACTCTGTGTTACGTATAAAGACCACCATTAACTTCCAGTACCTGACCGGTTACATAGGAACCAGGCCCGGCAAAGAAGAGAACGGCATTGGCGATGTCCTCGGGACTGCCCATTCTCTTAAGAGGGATTCTCTCAAGAACTTTACTTATATTTTCCTCACCAAGGGCTCTTGTCATATCGGTGTCGATGAATCCAGGAGCGACAGCGTTGCTGGTGATGCTTCTGGAGGCGTATTCAAGAGCTATGGTTTTTGTAAAGCCGATAAGACCGGCTTTAGCAGCGGCATAGTTTACCTGACCAAAGTTTCCGTGCACTCCGGTGGTGCTGGCGATATTGATGATCCGTCCGCTTCTTTGTTTGGACATCACCTTAATGATCGGTTTGGTTACTTTGAAGGCGCTGGAAAGGTTTGTGTCGATAACAGCTTGCCAGTCTTGTTCTGACATTCTCATATAAAGGTTATCGCGAGTGATACCGGCATTGTTGACCAGGATGTCGATACGACCCCACTCATTCATGATGGATTCAACCATCTTCTCAATGCTCTCAGCTTTGGTGACGTCACAGATGCAGGCGAGGGTTTCTCCGCCGGCTTCTCTCAACTCCTTAGCTGTCTGATTGCAGGTCTCTTCGTTGATGTCGCTGATAACCACTTTGGCGCCAGCTGCCATCAATGTTTCAGCAATAGATCTACCGATACCTCTGCCCGAACCGGTTACCAGGGCAACCTGGTCTTTGAGCTTGAATTTCTCGGCTTGCTTCTCTGTCATAACATTTGTAGACATGGTCAAACTGTTCCTATGTTTGTTATGTGATGTCTGAATTGCGGTATTGTATCTGACTCTAGCGAGTATCAGACAATTTGGTCTTCAGTTCGTTAACATAAGAAGTTCTTGACTAGTTGGTCCAGAGCGTTTTCAAGCCATCAACCAGTTTGTCCACTTCCTCTTTGTTTTCGAGGCTGTCGACCCAGCGTTGGGGCAGCTTGCTGGCGCCATGGTAGGCTCCGGCCAGGGCTCCGACTATGAGAGCCACCGTATCTGTGTCTCCTCCGATGCGGGCTGCGGCGCAAATTGCTTCTTCCGGATCGTGTCTGAAAATCAGGAAGAGTCCCACGGCACTTGGAACACATTCAAATACTGAGGGCTCGACATTTACCAGGGAATAGGGGATCTCCGTAGCCTGGGAAGAGTAATCGAGATCCGGAGCTACGTCGTCCCAGAAATCGGCGAATCGCTCATCGATGCTTCTGGAATAAGCGAGCTGCTCGCCCACATATATTTTTACTTCTTCTTCCGATTCGAGGCTGATACCTTCCACAAATCTGGCGATGGTTTTGGCAATTACTGCCGCTGCTGCCGCCACGGAGCGATTGTTGTGAGTCAACTCCGCTTGCATTATCGCTATGGCTTCTCTGGAATCGCCATTTGAGCCCTGGGGCATACATCCCAGGGTAAAAGCCCGTGCTGCTCCGCTTACATGAGTCGCTTCAATAGAATCTTCCGAGGGAGGCAGTTCATCGACCAATCTTCTTAATGCTGCCAGGCAGTGGGCTCCGGCGCCGGACCTGAGAAACTCTTTGTCTTCAAGAAGGTGGCTGAACTTGGTTTTTAGAGAATCCTTATCTATTTTACCCTGGTTTTCGATAAGAATTTCGGCAAGGGCTTTGCCGAGCAGAAAATCAGAGAGCACCTCTCCGGGTCTATGTTCCGGATATTGGCTTCTGGTTAGTCCCGGCACAAAATCTCTCAACACCGAGATCCCGGCTGTTCCCAAAATTTCTTTGTGGTTCAGACCTACGCAGCTGCCACCCAGCGCATTGCCACAGGCTGCCCCTAAAATTGCCCCTTTAAGACGATCTTCTTGTTCAGCGGTCAACGATTTTCCCGTCACTTTGCCCTCCAGAGTCAAAACACGGCTTCTATATAAAGGTAGAGCAAATTATGCCAGATATTGCGGAAAATACGAACCGCTTAGTAATTATCCCCATGTACTTAATCTGCATTTAATAGTACCTTGACATC
>JAUIJG010000308.1 GCA_030431355.1 bacterium | reverse complement strand
CATGATCAGCTCTACTCCGAACTTCTCAAGTAAACTTTTAGCGATGGCCGAGCGGTAGCCGCTGGCGCATGCAATGGCAAGAGTTTTGCCTTCAGGTAACGTAGCTATGCTCTCCACTAGCTCTGCCAGAGGGAAGTTAAGTGCTCCAGGAATATGTCCGCTTTCGAACTCTGCCTTTCTTCTTACATCAATGACAGAAACGTCCTCGCCCTTATCCAGAACGCGACGAAGCTCGTTTACCGTTATCACAGGCGTACTGCTGATTTCGAATCCGGCCTCTGTCCAGCCGAGCAACCCTTTTTCAAGGACTCCGATAACCGAATCATGACCCACTCTGGCCAGACGAGTGACAGCTTCCTTAACTGCATCCGCCTTCGGCTCCGATGCTACCAATACAATCGGTGTCCCTATCGGAATCAAGGTGCCTGCCCAGGAAGCGAACTGACCGGAAAGAGCAATGTTCAGGCTCCCCTTTATATGCCCTCCTGCGTAAACGGTGCTGCTGCGCACATCGATTAAAATAGCGCCCCGCTGCATCTCTTTATTTACTTCTGCGGCAGTCATCTCTTTCGGCTCATTCAGTTTATCCAGAGGCAGAGGCCCGAGGCGGTTCAACTCCGCATCTTTTGGAAAGTAATCGGGCACCTCCGGAAGCTCGCTGGTCAAAAGCGTCACGAACTCTTCCCTCTCCATCGGTTTGAGGGCATAGTTGAATTTCCTCTGGTGACCAATAGTGGACGATCGCTCCGTAGATAGATTCTTGCCGCACAAAGAGCCGGCACCATGGGCGGGGTAAACCTCTACTTTATCATCGAGCTTGAGAAGCTTTTCGTGCAAGCTGTCATACATCATCGATGCCATTTCCTGGGACGTAAATCCTTTTATTCCTACGAGATCCGGTCTGCCGACATCGCCTATAAAGAGAGTGTCGCCGGTGAACAATTTACCTTCATCTTCCTCGCTACTATCCCGGGACTGGGCGAATATGCAGATGCTCTCAGGTGTATGCCCCGGTGTCTCGAGCACGGTCAGGTCCAAATCGCCAAGTTTTAGAACTTCTCCGTCATCGGCTGCCAGATGATCAAATTGCGCGTCGGCTCTTTTACCGAAGACAACGGTGGCGCCTGTCTTTTCCGCCAACTCTCGGTGACCACTAACAAAGTCGGCATGTAAGTGAGTCTCGATCACATATTTGATTTTTAAACCTTCTTTCTCTGCTTCTTCCAGATACTGGTCAATGTCTCTCTGGGGATCTATTACAGCTGCTTCCCCGCGAGAGCCGATAAGGTATGAAGCATGGGCAAGGCACCCCAGGTAAAACTGTTTAAAATACATCGTCAATTAACCTCCATCCACTAAACAGGGATAAACTGTTTGGCAATCATCCAGGTGGACAAAACCATCAGAAAGATTGCAAAAGATCTCTTCAGGCGACTTTGTTCAATTTTGTAAGCAAAGTATCCTGCCACCGGCGCTGCCACCAGAGTGCCTGCGGCATAAGCGTTAACCATCCCTCCGAGCCTGATCTGGCTACTGTAGGCAAGGGCTCCAGCTATACTATTGAATCCGATGATAACCAGAGAAGTTCCGATAGCCTTTTTAATCGGCAAACCCAATACCATGGATAGTGCAGGAACGATGATGAATCCACCACCAACGCCGAGCAAACCTGTTAAAAATCCTGCTCCGGCACCGGAGAAAATAACACTTGTAGTTCTCTTGGCGGAAGAATCCATGAAGTTTTCCTTCTCCACTGAATTTTTGTCCTTACCGATCATAATTAAGCCGATAACAAACATCAGACAGGAGAAGAGAGCTAGTTGAACAGCTCCGGGCATAAAGTGAGCTGTGAAAGCCCCGGCGAAACTTCCCATCATTCCTGCGAGTCCAAAGAAGATGGCGATATTAACAACCAGCTGCCGGTTTCTGTAATGAATCAGGGCGGCCAAAATACTTGCCAGACCGACAATTAATAGACTGGTTCCGATCGCAATTTTAGTCTCCAATCCGGCAACATATACCAGAATTGGAACTGCGATGATACTACCGCCACCACCAAGCAGTCCAAGCAAGGTTCCGGTCACCAATCCCAGGGTAAGTCCGGCCAACATAAGATAGCTCCTTTGTAGAAAGTGGCTAGTGCGAGCAGCAGGAGCCGCTTTCTTCAACAGCAGCTTTGGAATCGTCCAACCTGTTCCAGGGAGCTTTAGCAATCAACATAGCCAGACCACAGTTTCCAGTTAAACCAGCAAATGTAAGACCCAGTCCGATGAATCCAGGCAATACAAAGAAGCCTTTGTTGACAAGAAAGCCCAGGGCTACGGATCCCAACAAAATCAAGCCGATTGTAAGTTGAACTTGTCTTTCTAAAGACAACCTTTTCTTACCCTCGGTAAGAGGCATGCCGCACTTTCTCCAATTGAGAATGCCTCCTTCAAGCACTTTGACGGTATAGCCGTAGGTAGCGAGTTTGGTGGCGGCTCTTTCAGCCCTTTTACCGGAGCGACAGATCAAGACTGCTGTCTGTTCCTTGCCTATCTCCGGGTCTTTTGTACCTATCGAATCGAGAGGAATACTTCTCGAACCTTCTATATGTTCTCCATCGAATTCAAGAGCAGTTCTCACGTCCAATAGTAGAATCGCCTCCGGCTGACTACGAAGACTCTTCACCAGTTCATCTGGTTTGATTTCTGATATAACGCCACTAGCAGGCATGATCTTACTCCTCTATTTACAATTAAAACCAACCACTATTCAACTATATCGCCTGTTAGTTGAATAGTCAAATAACTATGAATGCATTTAACTAATTGACTGCCTGCCACAGCCTTGTTATCCTTTCTATATGGTCTTTATTTACCGACAGTGGCGGAGATGGCAAGAAAAAGAAGCACAAAAAAAGAGAAGAAGCAGCACCTGACAAGGGAAGCATTAGAGCTTGTGGCTACTCACTTCAGGGCCATGGGTGATGCTACTCGGCTGGAGTTGATCCAGGCTCTCATGGACGGAGAAAAATCAGTCCAGGACCTCAGCAAGATAACCGGAATGAGCCAGGCGAATGTCAGCAAACACTTATCTCTGTTGGCAGACCAGGGAATTCTGGCTAAGAGAAAAGAAGGACTATATTCCTTATATAGGGTGGTTGACTATACTGTTTACGACCTGTGCAACGTTGTTTGCAAATCGATTTCAGAAAGATATGCCAGGGTCCAGGATGAGTTTTTAGGCTCCGGCATTTAACATAACAGGACAGGACCAGACCAGAAATCCCAGGAACAGATATCACCGGCTTTAGAAAATCAGCCCGGCAATGGGCTTTGCCGTTCGAGAACCAACAAATTCAATTTGTATAGACGAGCCATATAGACGTGCCATATAGTCGAAAAATTGCTTGTACTTCGCTTTTTAGAAATAGTCGACCGCATACCTTAGAATATGTCACAATGGTCTTCGGAATGTAATCTAAAGCCAAGCCGAGGAACATAAAAACATGAGAAGACTACATTTATGCCTGGTAGCTACTCTTCTTGCTCTTCTTTCCCTCTTTCCCTGCTTCTTTTCCGAAGCCCGAGCAGCAGACAAAAATGCTGAGCTGGCAAGCGCTGTGGCTTGTTTTAATAAGAAAGACTATAAAACTGCTCTTAGCCATTGCAACAAAGCAATCAAGGCAAACCCATCCGATATTGGAGCACATTACTATAAGGCTCTTTCTCTCCACTACATGAACCAGATCTCCCAGGCGAAACAAGAATACGAATGGGTATCTAAAACAGGGAACAATCGACTGGCGGTCAATGCCCAGAAAGCTCTTTCCAACTTAAGCGGCTACAAAAGTCAGTATTCGGGATCAGGAGTTAACCCCTCGAGTTATGCTTCCCATGGTGGTAGAAGACCTAAAGTGCTGGACTTCTACACAACCTGGTGTGGTCCCTGCAAAAGACTGGCTCCTATTTTGGGCGAAGTTGAACGCTCTTACCATGGCAAAGTAGATTTTGAGAGACTGGATGCCGAAGCTTCCCAGAATCAGACTCTGGTTAAGAAATATAAGATCAACGCCTATCCCACGCTTATCTTCCTGGATAGAAACGGTCAGGAAGCGGACAGGATGCGTGGTGTTCCTGGCGGTGGCAAACCTGGAGTTATACAAGCTTTGTCTAGAACGATAGACGGACTGTTGAAATAGCCGCGAAGCGATTTATAGAGATTTAAATTGATTTGATAGACGGCTGTTCAACCACTAAAGTGCATGTATCGCCAGACCTCTTCCAACAACTTCTGCACCTGGGCAAGAGAGCGCGGTCGCTCCAGCGGTTTTCCGATGATGCATGACAGTGCAAGTTCCTCAAGCCTGGCGTCAATACCGGATAAATTGCCGGAGATGTATTTCATGTCTTCCCTGAGACGAAAAGTGGTGCCGGTGATTAACTTATAGAGCACCCTACCTACATCCACAACCGGCAAGGCTTCCGGGTGATCTGTCAATCCCAGAGCACGCTCTTCCGGCTCCACATAGTGGCGGAGATCAGAGAGATTATCCGGTACATGGCAGTCGACTTTGGCAATTACTCGCCCATCTGATAGAGCGCAAAGCCAGATCTGATTAAGAGAAAAAAGACCAGCGATCATAGATTCGCAATTTTTGTATCTATCCCAGCAAACCGGCTTGTTGCCGTAAACATAGCGGGCTTCCAGAAGAGATTGGCTGGGCGTGAAGGCTGTTTTGCTATTACTGGCTTTTCTAATTCCGTCGATGACAGGAATCATTATGCTTAGAACAGCCTTGGCGTCAAACCGACCAGCCTCCTTCAAAACCTGGGTCAGGCCCACACCGGTGAGTCTCTCCTGAACCCTTACATGATAGGCGCCGTGCTTATAGCCCGGGTGGGCAACATTTCCATAGTCTATGACCCTGACGATATGAGGATGACTGACTCGGCTGAGGGCAAAGTCGGCCCGTTCATAGTATTCTCTGGGATTGCTTCTGTGATCCGGGATACTGAATTCGACCATGGCCGGATAGTCATCCCGGAGTCGCCGGGCATAGATATAGCCGCGTCTATTTATTAATGCCTCTTTTCGTAACCTCCAACCTGCCTCCATCCTGGTTTCAGGATTTAAGCAGAGGAGATGTTCCACAAACTTTGAACGCTCCAATTTCTCGGTCTCGCCGGCATCTATCTCCATTTCCGCCGATACAAGATAGCGGATCCGCTCTGAGTCCACGTAAAGAATCGGAGACTCGCTGGCGAATTCCTCAACCGCCGGTAGGGAGCTAACAACATCTTGCTGGTAATTGGATAGATCCAGCCGGTGTCCATTGGTGCTGCTTACTCTTATCTCGTCCGAGGAAGAGACACCGTACCATTGATAAGGGAAAAGATAGTTAGCCTTGGTACTCCAGACAAAAACCATGTCTTTATGGTGGGCAGCGGCTATCTCAAGCTGCTTCCCTCGAAAACGAAGCATGGCTCTTGTGTCGCCTTCGTTAACGCCGACACAGATGAGTCGATGTCCTTTGACGTATGTTCTGTTTTTGCCTAATTTTATAGCCAGACTGTTGTTGGCGTCTGCCCCTCTGTCCGGCGATGGGGGAATGCTTATGGTGACAATCTCTTTCTCTCCAAGTTTAAGATCGTCTCCGGGCAAAAGCTCCAGGGAGCCCAGCCACCTGGGCAGTTCTCGTCCATTTAATCTTATGTCGCTGAGGACCTGTCCTTTGCCAGAAATCCTGAGACTGCCTTGATTGTCCACATATATGTGGGCTGTGCCGGTGTCGTAACTAATGTTGTGGTCGACTTCTTTCTCTACATCCAGTGGATCACCATCTACATGGATAACATATCGTGTTTTGTTCTCTATCATTAGTAATGCTCATTGTTTTCACTGGTATTTTCTATGAATGCGGGATGCCAAAATTAAAATTGGTAGCAGACCGGAGCTCATCCTGGTCATGTCTAGTATTCCCATAGATTTTTGCTCGGTACACAAAACAGAGTACGGTTTAATATTTGTTCTAACTCCGGAAGAGGAAATTTTGCGCGTGGCGCCTGCATCCGGACAATAATTCAGTGTACCTGGCATTTATCGCTCCGACAATTCCCCTACCGGAAAGAAAAACGGGCGTTTTTCTTTCCGGTTATGGAGATGCTGAGTTGAAATAGAAAACTTAGGCATTTTTTGAACTTTTTTGAATTTAGAGGCGTCTAAAAAATAATTGGCAATGAGGAGAAATGAAAATATGTGCACTTCAGCATTCGTTCAAAAACACATTTCCAGTTTGTCGAAAATGAGCCTTTTTACCACTAGAGAACTCTTACAATATGGTTCCCGCAACGCAGTAGACTTGACACTGCATAAATTGGTCAAGAAAGGATGGATTTTTAGAATCGCACGCGGGGTTTTTAGGAAAACACCCCCCTGGAAGTCACCACCGTCATTGATGGAAGTTGCGAAAGTAAAAGCAAAAGCGTTTGGAAGAAAAATCTATTCATATGGAGATGTTGCCGCTTATGAAATGGGAATGTCGGAAGAGCGCCCCTCCCAGGACAACTACATAGAGACCGGCAAAGCAATCTTTTACACCGATGGAAGCAAAAC
>JAUIJG010000307.1 GCA_030431355.1 bacterium | reverse complement strand
GGGGTTGGCAGGCACGTCCACAAGAAACTGCGGCGCGATATGGAAAAGCTGACCAAGAGCGATGCCCACGAGAACCACAAACAGGTGAGCCGGCATCCACTTGATCCAGCGAATTCGGGTCTTTGGCAATAGGAATAGAAGAGCAAGACAAACAGAAGAGATGATCAGAACAGCGATGCTGCTATTAAAAATATGACCGGGTCCTTCTGCGATCAGACCGAAGAATTCATGGGCCGATGACTTATAGCCGAGGAAGTTGGGAATCTGTTTGGCCATAATCAAAAGGCCGATGGCAGCAAGCATTCCCTGGACCACGGACCGGGGAATCAAGTAGCTGAATCGCGCTGCTTTAAAATAGGTGAGGGCAATCTGAACGACACCGGCGAACATGATCACACCCAGCACCATTCTATAACCGACCTCCATATCGCCTCTGCCGAGAGCGGTTATTGAAGAGAACAAAACAGGAGCAAGACCGGCAGCAGGACCGCTGATGGTAACGTAGGCTCCGCCAAGGAATGGAAATATAAGACCGGCGATAATCTCGGAGAAGATACCGGCAATCGGTGGCGCACCGGATGCGATGGCTATTCCCAACGAAAGGGGAACGGAGACGAGGGCTACGATAAAACCAGCAAACATGTCTTGACGCCAGTGCTTGAGCCCCTTGATACCATTTTCAGGATATCTCTCTTCCTCTTCCAGAGTATCCTCTGATACTGACTTTACTTTAGATTCCAATAAAACCATTGTCTTTATCCTGCCTGCAAAATCCGGCCGAAACCAAACAGACAGCCCCTGGGTTTCGACGATTAATTGTGAATTCGGTCTAAAAAACGATTCTTTGTTTGTTTTGTAAGGAAGGGCAAAGATTTCCCTACAGTCTCAGATTAACAAGCCAATGTTATGGAGATGTGATCATCCGTATATTTCGAAACAAATTCCGGGGAAACAGGCACTGTACGGCTATATCGGCAGGGTAACCGTGAAGGTTGAGCCTTTGCCGGCTTCGCTTTCCACCCCTATATATCCTTTATGCCTGGCCACGGCAGCTTTGACTATAGATAGACCGAGACCGGAACCGCCAATGTTTCTAGATCTGGACTTATCAACCCGGTAAAAGCGGTCAAAGATGTGCTCGATCTCATCTTCATCGATTCCTTCCCCTGCGTCTGAAATTGATATGGAGATGTATTGCTCTCCCTGCTGGGCTGAAATATCAATGATTCCGCCGTTTTCTGAATACTTTATGGCGTTATCTATCAAGTTGTTCAGGATCTCATGAATAGACTCCTCGTGGGCCACCAGCCTCACATCCGGAAAGTCACCCAGATGAATTTCGATGGAGCGCCTGGCAGCGGCAGAACTCAGTTCGGCTATCACATACTCAGTCATATCCCTCAGATTTATCTCAGTGCGACTCAACTCGGATTCTAAATCTTCAACCCGGGCAAGGACCACCAGATCTTTAGCAAGATGCCTTAGCCTGTCACTGGCCCTTTCAAGCATCTCGAAGAGTTCCTCGGACATGTCTCCTATTTTCGAGGGCTCTCCCAGGGTCTGCAGACAGCCTTCGATGGTGGCAACCGGCGTGTTCAATTCATGACCGGCATCTGCCACGAAACGACGAAGCAATTGGTTGGACTTCTCTATGGGCGAAACTGCCGTGCCGGAAAAGAAGTATGCCGCCACGCCGACACCCAAAACGAGTAAAGGCGCGATAACCAGAACCGCCATGGCAAACTGCCGCACCGCGTCATCCTGAACTCTGGTGGAGACCTGGATTTGAAGATAGCCGACCACCTTATTCTGAAATGAGACAGGCACGAACATGGACCGAAAGTGCACCGGCGTATCATCGACAGATTCAGATAGATTGCCGTTCTTCAGGGAGACAACACCTCTTGGACCATGTTGCTCCAAAATCCTGGATTCACGATCATAGATCTGCACCGTTGTTAGTATTGGAACATCCCTGTCATCAGAAAGCCTGGCCCAGGCGGCCAGGGAGGGTCGATTATCGACGATTCTCACACTGGGTCGAATCTCTGAGATCAGGTCCTGCAGACTGATATCCACCGATCCAGTAAGCCCTGAGCGAAAAACCAAAAGCGAAGCAAAAGCTCCGGCGGCATACAACACAAGTACTACGGCGGAAAACCAGACCGCAAGTCGAACTCTTATCCTATTTACTATCTTCAATGTGTAGCTTGTAACCTACGCCATAAACCGTCGCTATGATAGAGGGTTTGCCTGGAGAATCCAACTTCTTTCTGAGGCGGGTTATATGCCCTCTAACAGTATCATTGTGAAACGCCGCATCTGATTCCCAGACATTCTCCAACAACTCTTCCGAACTGAAAACCCGGTTCGGATGCCTGGCTAAAAATTCCAGAAGCCTGAACTCTTTAGGCAGAAGATGCACCTCCACGCCGTCTTTCATCACCTGGTGCTCATCAGCATCGACGATGATATCGTCTCCCAGGTTAAAAATACTGGAGCGCGTCGGATTGCTTCTTCTGAGGAGCGCCTTTACCCGGAATTCAAGCTCCTTTAGATGGAATGGTTTGATTAGATAGTCATCGGCACCGGCCATGAAACCTCTCTCTTTATCTTCCAGAGAAGATTTGGCTGTGATGATAAGGACCGGCGTATTGCCTCTGGCCTGACGAAATTCCTGGCAGACCTCCACCCCGGACATCCCCGGAAGCATCACATCGAGGATAACCAGGTCGTAGTTGTAGGTCTTGAGCTGATTGAGAGCAAGGTCACCTTCGGAGACAATTTCTACCAGATGATGCTCCCTGGTGAGCCAGTTTTGAATCAGGCGAGCCAGATCCATCTCATCTTCGACTAGTAAGATTTTGGCCATTGAAAAGTTTGGGAAACTCCCTCCTTCGTATCACCTAACCATTAGACTAGCAAATAGCAAATAATTCAACCAAGCCGGATCACAAGTTCGTCACAAGATTGTTCTGGTCAACGGCCGTGAGGCTGTTATAGAGCAGAAACCAGCGTCTTAAGATTTTTCAGCGCCAGGGGAAAATCGTGGGTATCATCATTTCTTGACCCACAGTAGTTGCTCACCACCCTCAGGTCGACGTACTCCACGCCGAACTTATCGCAGACCTCGGCAATGGCAGCACTCTCCATGACTTCCAACATAACCTCGAAACGCTTCTTGTAAATCTCCATGCGCCGATCTGTTCCTGAAATCGTAGATACGGTTCCTATATTTCCCTGGTGTGAGACATGTCTGGTAAGTTGCTTGAAAAGCCGACCTCTGTTTGCACGGATGACGGTTCTGGCCCATCCTGCTCTCTCCAGGGTTACCCATCCGCCATCGGATATAGTGCCTTCATCCAGAAGCACATGGTCCAGACCCAAAACCCTTTCACCGAGCTTCAATGACAGATCATAGCTCCCCGCCAGTCCGATACTCAGAACCGCAGAATATTGAGCACGGTCACCTTCCGCCAGGGTCAGCTCGCGGGATACCGCACCGGCAGCATTTGTCTTGCCCACTCCGGTATGAACAATGGTGATGGAATCAATCTCTTTGGTCTTCCAGGAAGGCGGAATCTCTTCGTGGGGCAATCCCAGCGCGTCGAAAATCACTTCCAGTTCGTTACGGGAAGCGACCGCCAACAATAATCTTCCAACTTTTAGTGAATCAAGCATCTGTAGAGTATACCCGCAAAAACGAAGTCAAGCATTAGCAAAAGCCATCAAGTACCAACCTATAGCCAGAACCACCGCCAAGATAAAGACCGAAGCCACCTTGAATCCAGGCAGTCCCTTCTTCACCCGGTAGCGCCAGATCATGGCGGAAACAACGCCGAAGATGGCCAGTACGGTAGGCACTATCGCATCCAGAAAGTTGAGCAGTTTACCAAGATCCCTTTCTCCTCTAACCAGAACAAAGCGCACGTTCTCTCTATTCGTTTCATGGGTGGCTTTGCGCTCCAGGTCCTTCAGGCGATCCTGGGTGACGTTATCACCGTAAGACAACTCTATATAGAAAAACACGCCCGGTTTAGCGCTGGTTAAAAAGTGCCCGTTTCGATCATAGGCACGAATGAAAAAGCGGGAACCTTCGAAATTGTTGCAAACAATCGCGCCCGGTCGCGCCTCCATTTGCCCCTTCCACGATGCTCCTTCACCGATACGATGGGCAAGCCCCACATCGTTTGAGCCATGTGCATAGGTAATGTAGGCCTCTTCCTGCTTTTTGGTAAACGGGTTTATGTAAGTTGTCTGACTTTTGGATTCGGTCAGCGCCCTCATATCGTCAGGATATTTACGGGTCTCATTTCGATAGAGTTGAGCCAGCTTACCGTAGCGCCACATGTATTCACTCAACTCTCTTTCCGGAGCGCCCTTGGCGTAGCACTTCACCCCGGCGGCTTTGATGACATCATCCTCTTCAAAGCTGAAGAATGTGTTAGACCGTCTCAAGTGACCGACCAGAAGGGACAAAATATCCTGGGTCGAATCTCCCACGATTTTGTAACTGCCGATGGTATTAGCTCCATCCTGCACCAGCTTCAATTGACCATCTCCGGTAAGGACGATGGACTTCCTGCCGTCTACGCTGGTGAAGGTACTGCCCCCATCACTCTTAGCTGGAACTGTCCCCGAGATCTTGGGAAAATGAAACACTGTCACAAAAGACAAAATCGAGATAGGAATTATGGACAGCAACCACCACTTCAGATTAGAAGGACGATTCACCGCCGGTGGTTTATTGAGATTTTCCTGGGTAATCCAGAAATCCTTCTTGGGAGCGCTTGCTTCCTCTCTCTTAGCAATCTTAGGCTTCCGGTGCATGATCGCTTTTTCCGAATCTTCACCGGCTTTCAACCTCTCTAGCTCCCCGGGGGAAAATCTGGAGACAAGACTGGTCTTCTCCCGGGTTGCCCTCATGCAAGCCTCATTGGCTCTTTTAACCAGGGGATCATGCACCTCTAGATAGTTACCGGCGACCTCCACGGCCTTTCGATAATAAGGCTCAGCGTCAAAGACGAAGCCACGTTCTTCGTAGTCTCCTCCAGTGGTAAGCAGCGCAGAAACATATTTAGCTATAGGGATCTTCGCCGTTACGCGCAGCTCTTCTGTCCTTTCGTAAAGCTCCACAGCGAGATCAGGTCTCTTTAGGAGAATATAGATTTCACCAAGATTCTCCAGCAGCTGCGCCTCTTCCTCTGTCCGGGGAGAATCCAACTGAACAAGTTTCTCCAGCGCGTTACGATAATCCCGCTCAGCTTCTTCAAATCTCTCGTTCTGAAAGAGCTCGTTGGCATTATTGAAATACCAGTCGAAGGCGTCCTCAAGAACTTTGTCGCTGGCAGTGTCTCTACCTTCATGCTTGCGGCTGAGGTGGATAATCTTGTCGAAATTATTCAGTCTGGCAAGTTCAGTATTCTCTGAGGGTCTAACATCCTTAACCGATTTCACATCCGGAGCAAAGTCCAGTTCGGAATCCGGTGTCTCATCCGCCTCACCGGCTGAATCATCTTTCTTTTCATCTACTACTTCTTCTAAATCCGAGCTGACATTCTCCAGTTCAGTCTCCGGAGAATCATCTGTTTCTGACTCTTGCGAATCAAGGAAGCCCGCTTCTTCCTGAGGGACAAGCTCTTCTCCATCATCTTCGGGCTCACTTTCTGCAACTTCATCAAAGGCTTCGTCAACTGCTTCGTCAACTGCTTCGGTATCGACGTCTTCAGGCTCACCTTCAGCAATTTCAGCAAAGGCTTCGTCAACAGCTTCCCCGTCGTCTTGCTCTTCTTCTAATTCAGCCTGCTTGTTTGCCAGGATTTCAATCTCTTCAGCGCTATATTGGAGCTTTTCCCCTTCGCTCTTGAAGAGGGCGGAGCGAATTAGCTCCACACGGTTGAAGGGCTGCTCGCTTCCCTGCTCCGGATCGAATTCAGGCAATGGGTAGTTGAGGTCAAACCGGCAATGTCTGACAAACTCAACAAAATCCAATCCTGATAGTCCTGTAGCCTTCTCCACCTGTCCCCAGACTTGTTCCCATTCACCGAAGTCTTCCTCCTCCGGTGCCCTCTTCCATTCATTGGAGAGAAATGCCGCCAGGTGAAAACCAGGACCGGAACAGCCCCTGATTTTATTGGTGGATGGTAAGTCATTGGTGACCAGATGTAGATAGAGAGGCAGTTCACTCTCCGGCTTCAGCCGGAAGTATGTCTCCGCCAGGTCTTTAAGATGACCTTTTAAATCAGCCAACTTCAATAAAGAGGGCCACTCTTTCCAGATGATCAGATAAGCATCCACCCGCTTCGCGCTGGTCACAAGAAAACGCTCCGGGTTATGCTCCAAAGGGAATTCAGCGGTTAAGGAAACGAGATCCTGCCGATACAGCCTCTCCAAAACAATCCCAGCAGCAACCCTGGAGAGGGTCACAAAATCAACCAGCACATTTTCAGATTCCATCCTGCTACTAGACTTCTTCTTCATTGTTCCGGGTAGTGCTCAAAGTCGGGAATTCTCGGGGATACAAAACAGCGTGCCGGAACGGGCTTCTGATAAATTTATCCCCCGGGGGCTTATTCGGCCATCAATCTTTATACCCATATATATAGGTAGCGCTATC
>JAUIJG010000306.1 GCA_030431355.1 bacterium | reverse complement strand
AAGGCGGCAAGCGAATTCCCCAGGATAACGACGAAGCTTTCTATGTCCTCAAAGACAACAAGATTGATCTTGGTGGCTATGCTCTGGAGAAACTCCTCACCTCCAAAGTGGAGACAGGAGAAGCAATAAAGTTAGCCATGGATGACTCCGTCAACGGACACATGCTGAACGGAACCACCATCAACGCGGCAAGAGAAGTGCCTCAACTGCAACAGTTCCAACAGGATACTTCCAAGAAGATAAACGAGATCATTGAGACTCCCCACGACATGGAGACCCTGGTCAAAGATCTGATGCATCTCAGACGGCAAGAGCTGGGAATAGATACCTTCAGCAAACAAGTGCTGCAAGATACCCAGAACAGAGTCGGCCAATTCCAGCACATGGCTTTCCAAACCGAGGAAGGCAGAACCCTGGTGGCAAAACTGTTGAGAGACGAAGCGGTGATTCGCCTGGCCATCGCCAAGCAGCATCTGGAAAGCGGCAACGGACTGGAAGCATCCAAAATGCTAGCCGGAACCGCTCAGGGAGAAAGAGAATACTTCCCGGATCTGAGAAAAGGCCCCAACGGCCAACCACAACAGAAAGGCTATGACGGTGTCAGAGGTGCCCTCGAACTGTCAATGATGCTCGATCCGGACAATCCGGACGTGATCAAACTCGTGGATATGTACAACAAAACCCTGCAAGAGACGCCGGAAGCAATAAGAAGCCAGATGCGAAATCGCAATATTCTGAACGTGGATAACGGCCGCAATAGATAGGGAAGCAAACCCGCAAGTTAAACCGCAAAATTTATCAAGGTAAGTTAGTCCGGGATTGAACCCTCGGAAAGCTCAAGCCGTCAGCTTATCTATAGGCTAACGGAATTGACCGGATGAAACTGAGCGCGCCTGGCTTGTTCACTTTACTCGTCTTCGCCTGGGTATGCGGATGCTATCTGGCCGATTGCCGTATTCATCATATTGAGTATGTTTCCAGCGAGCCTGACGCAGTAGCAGAATTAACAAAAAGCATTTCAAGCCACTGGTTCGAACTAATATCTCTTTCAAGCTTCTTTTCATTAGCGGCTTTTCTAAGAGCACGCCCCCTGGTGGCTATGATAGCGCTGGTAATACCATGGCTAGGATTCGCCTATGCCCTCAATCAACTGCCTGTACCTAAAGAAGCTGATCTCTACTGGCAGAAGAGAAGTTCACCGGTGGAGCTGGAAGTTGAACTTCTGGAGAATCCCTCAAAAACAAAAGTATCCGCCAGAAGCCTTATGTTAATTGCCCCTGAAAAGAGAGTTCTTGAAGGGAAGGTACAACTGGAGATCGCTTCTAAGAGACTGGCACTAATTGACGGCAGAAAAGGTGACCGTTGCCGGGTAACAGGAACCATCTTTCAAATCAGAAAAAGGCAGACAAGCTGGGAACTGGATATGAGAAGTATCCTGAGAAGGAAGAACATATTCTGCCGCCTGAAAGTAGAATCCATAGAAAAAACGCCCGGGGGAAATTCTGGGAATAGCAACGGTTTCAATCTCTTTCGTGAAATTGACAGATGCCGAGAAGCGATTATCAAAACCCACAGAGCCGTCCTCGGCAGAGAGCGCGGCGACCTACTATCATCCATCGTCCTGGGTGACAGAAGCACGGAGCTTCCCAAACAAGTCAAAGAAGACTTCCGTAAAACCGGACTCTCTCACCTGCTTGCCGCTTCAGGCTTCAATCTCTCCATACTGGTCGGCACCATCTACTTTCTACTCGGTAAAATCTCCCGCTCTCGTCTCAAACAGAGCCTGGCGTCAATTCTAGCCATAGCCGGTTTTGTATGCCTGGCGGGTGCTTCCGCTTCGGTCACCCGGGCAGCGGCCATGGGCATCATTCTGGTAATGTTCCGTGCCTTCTATCGCAAGGCAAACAGCGCCGCCGTGCTGAGTCTCACTCTTTTGACTTTCACACTTTTGGAGCCGGTCACTTTACTGGATGTGGGTCTACAACTCTCCTATGCCGCCACCTATGGCATCATTCTCGGCATAGGTCCGATACATGGCAGCATCAAGAAAATGGGTTACGGACCGGTGTCTCGCTTCCTGCTCGAACTCTGCTCTGTAATCCTTCTAGCACAAGGAGCTGTTCTTCCCATACAACTCTACTATTTCTGGGAGCTTGGGCTGACGTTCATCATCGCCAATCTAATGCTCGATCCGGCTGTTGCGCCTATCACTGTGGGCGGCTTCATTTCATCCAGCCTGGTGATCCTCTCCCAGGTACTGCAGACATCTACTGGGCCAATTATGAAAATCGCCACCACAATCGATAACCTCCTCATGTTGCCGCTCCAGTACATGCTGAACACCGCTTCAATTCTTGCTTCCTGGAAGAATAACGTCCTGATTACCGGACCACCGCAACCGAGCACCATGATCTTTTACGGAGCTTCCTATCTACTTCTGATCAAAAGCCTGAACAAAAAACACAGCCTCTCCCTGGCTCTCTCACTGTTCTGCCTGGCACTATCACTTCTGGTCCTGAACATACCCCAGAGTAAAAGCCAACTTCTCATAGCAGGCAAAAGTGTGCTTCTGCTTGTGAGAGAAAACCGGATCTCCTGCATTGCCGCCAGACGGAAAGGCCGACTATCCCGCTCACTGACCAGGTGTCTCAAGTATCACGGCGTCAATCCGGTCGCTCAAAACCCTGCCGATGGGATCCTTTTTGTTCGGCTGCCGATGCACCATGCTTTCCTCACGCTCCACAAAAAAGAAGACCAATTTAGAGAATCCAGTCGCACCGAAACATATATTAGAGAACTCTGTGAAATCCGCCGTCAAGGCAACGGACCCATCTTAATCGCAGAAAAGTGGCAAGACAAAATGGTCTTAAAAACCACCGAATCATTTTCAAAATCCACTCACCTGATTATTCTAGATCCGGAGAAAGTAGAAGTGAAAGAGCAACCGCCCCAGAATTACACTAGCACCATATTCGACACCACTTCACCTGGAGACAAAAAATCATCATCGAGATCCATATCCCGGCTAACGAGGTCCGGACCGCCCACCTTTGACTAGATAATGGCAAGCCAAAATAGTGGCAAGAAAAAAGCGGAAAGCAATTACTCTCCGCTCCTTATCGTTTTTTCTTCCGTAATTAGAGAACTCTGACTATCTTATTTACCCATGGCGGCGAAGTATACCGCGCAGGCATGGTCAAGATATTCTCTAGACAGACGGGGCTCTGTCTGCAGGAAGCTGCACAGGTTGATAACCTGGTCCACCACGTCACGGGGGTGGCAACAGCGCATGGCCCGCTTACCGGAGCGATACTGGGAATCAATCAGATAGTTGACCGCTTCCTCATTGTACGGAACGCCGGTTCTCTGGCAATACTGCAGGAAGATCCATTTGAACTCATCCTCGGTGGGACTGGTGATATTGATCTTGTACGGAATCCGTCTCAAGAACGCCTCGTCCACAAGATCCGAAGGGTTCAAGTTTGTGGAGAATACCAACAACTGTTCGAATGGTACTTCCAGTTTTTTACCGGTGTGCAGGGTCAGATAGTCAACCCGTTTTTCCAGGGGCACAATCCATCTGTTCAAAAGCGACTTGTGGTCGATTCTTTGTCTACCAAAGTCATCGATGAGCAGCAGTCCGCAGTTGGACTTGAGCTGGATAGGCGCTTCATAAAGTTTGGTACCGTAGTCGAACTGCAGTTCAAGCATGTCGATGGTCAATTCACCACCGACCACTACGCAAGGACGCTGGATACGAACCCATCTATGGTCGTAGTCCCGGGGGTAATTGGCGGCAGAGACAGGCTCGTGGTTGTGGTCATCGTAGACTCGAACGATCTGTCCGTCGATCTCAACAGCATAAGGGATGAAGATATGCCCCTTGAAGCTTCGAACGATCCGCTCCGCAATAGAGGTCTTACCGTTACCGGGCTCTCCGAAGAGGAACATTCCTCGACCGGAGTTGATAGCTGGTCCGACCGAGTTGATGGTCCGACGGTTTACCATGATATCGGAGAAAGCAACTTCAAGGTCTCTAGGCGTCACAGACTCTCGACGGATTGTCTGATACTTAAGGGAGTCGATATAACGAGCCCACGGCACCGGACACGGTCCCACATAAGCGTTGTGGTCGAAGTAGGCTCTCGCCCGGTCACGACCTTTCTCGGTGGGGGTGTATTCGTAGTCAGCCAGACCACCGGAGGTTCTAACCTCGATCAATAGCTGCTTCTTAAGAATCTCAAGTATTTCTTCTATGAGTTTGAACGGCAGCTGGGTTCTAGAGGCAATTTCGCGACCAAGGGCGAAGTTGACCATGTAGATGTCTTTCAGGATAAGTTCTTCCAGAAAACCTTCCTTCAAACCTGTCTCCGCAATAGAATTGGGGTAAGGCGGAACGAATTCCTGCTGCTGCTGCATTCCAGTTGTAGTTCTGACTTGTTGAACCATTTTCTTCTCTCTTATATCCCTGGGTGCTCAGGCGCCTAAAGCCTTCGATAATACTATTCTACGTGTTTTTTAGAATACTATCGTTGTCAATATTCCCTATTTTCATAGAAATCTAGCTGATTTAGCCCTGTTCAGGAAATATTATTCTAGTTTTTCAGGCTTTGACATCCGCCGGAAGCGATTATCCGCTACTTAATCTTTGAGGACTTAACAAGCTCTCGAATTTTATGATGCATACTCTCCAGCTCATCAACTCTCTCTTCCCGCCCGAACCTCTCTTTGTTATAGACTTCCAGGAAGTGAGAAAGCATCGGCTCCAGCTCACCAGGAACTTGAGACCCCTCTTCCCTCACCGCCTCCAGGGCCGACTTCAATCTCAATTGAAATTCAGCGGGGGAATCGGATGGCATTCTCACAACCCGATAACGCTTCAGATCTCCCAATAGTTCAAGGTATATGAGAGTCGAGCGTCGGGCATTTTCCGGTATCTGCTCCTTCTCCTCAGCTTTGCGTTGACGCAGATAAATGAATCCAACCAGAACAGAAGCAGCAAAGATGAAGATTGCCGCCACTGGCTCCCAGCGAAACTCTGCCAGACCGGCCAGAATGTCTCCGGGATTGTTCTCTTCTGGGGCGGACTCTCCCTCGCCGTTAGCAGAAGCCTCCTTACCCTTGATCTTCTTATCCAGCTCTGAACCGCTGATTCCTTTGCCCAGACCCGCGCCTAAACTGGCTGACGGAGTGGAAAGCACACCGCCGAAAGGATTAGAAAAGCCCAACTCCGCCAATTTTGAGAAAACATTCTCGTCCTTCTCGACTTCCGGATATGTACCTACCGGGGTTGCGTCAAAAGGTATCCAACTCCAATCAGGCATGTAAACTTCAGCCCAGGCATGACCGTCCTTGACTTTGACCTCATAGAAGCCTGTCTTTTTGTTCAGTTGACCGGGAAGATATCCTCCCACGCATCTTGCTGGAATACCCGCAGCCCGGCACATGACAACAAATGCGGAGGAGAACTCCAGACAATTGCCCTCCCGGGTCTTGTAGAGAAAGTTGTAAACAAAGTCGCCGTCTTCAGAACGATTCTCAGCTTTGAGGTCATACTTGCACTTCTTGCGCAGGTATTTAGCGATGTTCTCCGCCCGGACAAACCAGTTGCCTTTCTGACCGGCAACACTTTTAGCCAGCTTCAGAACTTTCGGCGAAATATTTTCCGGCAGCTGAAGATATCTCTGAATAAGCTCTTCTTCGCCGCTCTCCATGTCTGTTACCGACGGTCCAAGGATGGACTCTTTGAAATGGGAATGGGTTCTCAACGGCAGGGCACGCATGGATTCAATTTTGTAAATCGGCAAGAGAGAATCCACTTCGTAGGTCACCCCAGCGGGTACTGACTCGTCTACTCGCAACGAGCCATCGGCTTGCACCGTAACATTGTCGAAGTCTCCACCCACAGCCTGGGGGATCCAGAATGCCGGCAGAAACTTGCCTATCGCGTCAAAGTCAACGGTTATCTGCTGCCTCACCTGAACCGTGGGACAATCATTGGGAACCAGAAGAGCATTGGCATTTCCTACGCCGAATACATTGCCACGATCCTTCCTGAACTTGACACCAGATATAGGACCACTTCTAGACCAACTCCTACCGTTGTAAAAATCATAGGTGGTGCGCCTTGTGTAACCAGGTCTGGCAGAGTGAATGCGCATGACGACTTTGTCCATAGGCAAATCGCTCTGAAGCAAGTCAACTTTCTCCGGCTCCTGTTCAACCGTCTCTTCAAAGTCTTCTTCACTTGCCGAACCGTCCTGACCGGCTATACCGTTAACATCTTTGCCGTCACCTTTCTCACGTCCCAGGGGACCAACCCCTTTCTTAGGATCCCCACCGGCTTCGCCGCCTTGTCCGCCGCTTCTGCCCTTTGACAGGCCTTGCCCCCCGGGTTGATCAGCACCTTTGGCGATACCAAGCGGATCCCTACCCATGCCTGGTCTATTGACGTTCGGGTTGTAGCCGGTTCCCTTGGAGCTATTAGAGATAGCGAAGTGGGGACCGATTAGATCCCTCATAATAAATTCGATTAGAGAGTCGCTACGGGGCATCAAATAGAAGGTCAGTAGCGTCATCACGGGGACACATACCACCGGCAAAACAATAGCCACGGA
>JAUIJG010000305.1 GCA_030431355.1 bacterium | reverse complement strand
TGGCCCCCTGGTGGTAATCGCTTCATGAGTGAGCGATTTTACCGGGAGGACCTTCTCTTTCTTTCAGAGTCTTTGCTGAATATGGACCTTGACCACTCGCCTCAACCTTGATTATCAGCACCTCGGCAGGAGAAATTTTCAATTCCCATATATATGCTATTAGTTCTCGGTATTTAAGGGCATAATCATGGATGAAAGGAGACTGATTTTTAATGGAGCAAGAACAGGGAGAAGCTCTCATCCAGGACTCCGGAGCCGGCGCAAGCCCTAGCACAGCTTCGGGGACAGGTGAAGATCCCAAGAAGAAGACCAAGCAGAAGCGTGAGCGTGGTCCGCAGCTCGCTTTTGATCTTTCAATGGCTTTTGCTCCATTTGCCCTGGCAGCGGTGGTCGTAAGTGTTCTCGGTTTGGCCTCCTCTTTCCTTACTGCGGGAATGCCGGGATGGGTTTGTGAACTCTGCGCCACTTTCCGAACCCAGTGCATAATCCTCCTTTTCGTTTGCACGATTCCGTCAATTCTGAGCAAACCCTGGAGAATAATGGGCTTTGTCTGTTTTGC
The DNA here is from genome assembly GCA_030431355.1 of bacterium. Next base: position 6,077 of record JAUIJG010000305.1, on the reverse strand, counting down.
CCTGGGTTTGTTTAATCTGCTTCTAGTTTCGCCGCTTCTCGATTTCAGCAAAACGAAGAAGGCGGAGTCTTCCTATCTCTCTTTCAACTTGATGTCGATGCTTGTTGAGTCCTCTGACATTGCCGATGACCAGGTGCTGGCTCTGGCAGAAGAGCAGGATCCTGAGATTCTGGTGATTGAAAATATATCCCTGGGAAGGATGGCTGCGCTCAATCCCAAAATTTCTCGTTATCATCACCGGGCCCTTTTTCCGGATGACAACGGCTATGGCATTCTGATCTACTCCAGGGCTCCGTTGAAAGGCAGCCGGGTAGAGCTTCTTGGTAAGGACAAGATTCCTGTAACAGTCACAACCGCTTTCTTCGAGTATGGCTGGACAAACATAGTTGCTGTTCGAGCGCCGGAAGTTGTGGACGGAGATTCTCTGGAGAAGCGGAACAATCTTTTAGAAGCGGTATCGGAAATGGTGTCGAAGTTGAAAGGTCCGACCATATTGTGCGGTAACATCAACGTTTCGCCTTACGCAGGCTCTTATGGAAAGCTCCTGGGTAAAAGCAACCTGAAAGTTCTACACGAAGGGATTGCCATCAAACCCAATACTTACGCCGGCCCCCAGGATTTTATAGTCAATCGGATATCCACGGACAACATCTTTGCCAATGACAAAGTGGCTTTTGCGGGAAGAGCCATCATCTCCGGATTCAGTGGACGAAACCAGCCGGTGAAAGGAACTTTCTCTCTCTCCAATAAAGATGAGAAGTGGGTTGCGCCCGCCCAGCCTGCTGCCGCACCTCAGCCGACGCCAGAAAGTGCTGCGGCTCCTGCGGCTAAAACCGATTCTAAAGAGAAGAAAGAGAAAAAGCGGTCTGGATCTAAATCCAGGAAGTCTCGGCGACGTTAGAATTGGTTTTTAGTGAAGCGAAAATCACTGATAATTAGGTCTGTTCCAGAATCCAGGGTTTTGAAGCTGAGACCTTCCACAATGGTGTCTGAAGGCAAATTGAGCAGCCTTGTCGGATACTTGTAGTCATGGGCAAAAGACCCACCAAGTAAGGGCAGGAAAAAGCTTTTCAACTTGTTTTCCGGGTCGGAGGTCTGTAGCGTTATCTTTAGAACTCTCAATTTCATGGAGTCCTGGGCTGCGATATTGAAGACCAGATTTTTGAATTCGTTTATAGATATAGCCAAGTGCTTTTTGTATTTGAATGTGGCATCGTTGGCGGTGCTGGTGAATCTTAGACCGCCTGAATAATCAGTTTGCGTCGATTCTTCAGCCCGGGTCACTTCGCCGGCGGTGGCGGTCCAGGTTGTCGGGTTTGAAACACCGATACTCTGGTCTTCCGGCGATCTTGCAGGGAACTTGGTGCCGCACTCGGTATTGTCAGGCATCCAGTTGAAGGCTGCGTCTCTGGCTGCCTTATTCTCTTTTGACCTGACAAATACCACCTGGGGCTTTCTAAATATCCAGGTATGATTCTTGGCTGCTTTGAGGTCGGTGGAAAGCTCTATGCTTATCTCTTTGCCTCCATAGGGTTTGAGGTCTATGCTGTATTGAGCACCACCCTTCTTCTTTGAGGCATCCGGGTTACTCAGCATTTTTGAGATGGTTTTTTCATCTTTTGCTTTCAGGGTTATCTCGGCAACGGATGGACTGCCTTCAATCTTCTTCGCTTCATTTTCTAAAACGCTCAAAAATCTTGTGCTGAAGCTGCCCTCGATGATGTCTTTCGGTATTTCCAGACGCCATCTGATTGTGTTGCCTGGTGGCATCACCAGGTCTAGCTTTTCATAGTCGCTCCAATCGGAGCGTCTGAGGTTGCTCAAATTGTCGGTAAAGTACAGTGATTTTGCTCCTTCTTCTGTATCCGTGGACACAGAGTTCAGCATGAAATCACCCTGGAGCATCAGTTTTTGAACCGGACCGAAGACGCTTATTTGATGCTTCTTCATTACCCCCGCTAATTTCTGTAAGAGAGACGGACTTCCCGGCGTCCAGAGAAAGACATATTGGTCCGCATAGGTTGGAGCCGTTTCGGCGTGGTATAGGGCGGAATAAGAAGCAGGAGCACGCCCTTTCATAAGGTAGGTTTTGTCTTGCCAGGTCTGATTCGACCTGGCGTAGCAAGCTGCTGAAACAACGACTGTAAGCATGGCGCATTTGAGCGCGATACTATTTCTGGTGCCTGGCTTCAGCTCATTCGTTTCTATGGAATTGAAAATATAAGCTGCCGTTCCCAGCAATCCGGCCCAGAAGGGAATTGCCAGGGGGGTGTACCAGGGAGCCAGCAAGGAGCGAACCATGCTTATCTCCCAGATGCCTAAAAATCCACAAAGAAGAAGGAGCAGAGGGACCTGGGCGTTGGCAAGTTTGAAAGTCCTTCGGTTCAGAATCAGACAAAAGAGAAGCGCTCCGGTCATGACCAGGGCGGCTATGCCTGCAAACTTGGCTTCCGGCGAATTGCCGGTACTTTCCGCTATCTCATTGGCCAGGGGCCAGCCCAGCATGTTGATAATTACTTTTAAATTGAATAGGGAGACGATCGTTTTGGTGGCGCTTATCGCTCCTGTACTTTCACTGTTGGCGAAAAATGACATTACATATGGTACTGCGCTTATTGCGGTACCGGCAAGGAGTACCAGTCCTTGAAGTATCGTGGCTCTGGTGTTTTTAAAGACTTGCTTTTCCAGAAAAGCCAGGAACGCAAAATAAGTCAAAAGTATCGCCCAGGTAACCGGGCCGATACCCCAGGAATAACAGGAGATCAATCCGCCCAGCGTGGCAAAACATACGCCTCTCCAGCTAGTTTTGAAGCGAGCCAGGGACCAGATTCCCAGGGACTGGCCGAAAAGGCTGATTCCTATAGGAAGGGTTGCGCCGGGATAGGTAAAGAGTGATATCTGTGAGTTTGAGAAGACGAAAAAAGAGAGAGCGGGCAATAGCCACCAGGTTCTCTCTATCTTAATGTGAACCCGGAGCGCGTCGTACCAGAATGCAAGCCTGGCAAGGGCCATAAGAAATCCGAGATAAAGCTCCGGCATGACACTTCCCGAAAACCACATGGCGCTTGCCAGATGTGTGAGGAAAGCGAGGGTGGTGGCATGACCACGATAGAAGGTATCCTGCACCAGATGAGATATGGGATATTCTCCGCTCATCATCGAATCGATTAGATGGGCGTAGGTAAGATAATCGTTTGAGACGTTGTCACAACCTACGGTGGTGATAATCCAGAAAATATTGACGATGGGTATCAGCGCCAATAGAAATCCAAGGGCAGGCAGAAACGACCTCTTCGCGACTCCGTCCTGGTTGCCATCTGTCTCCAAATGAGAAGTCTGCTCTTCTGTTATCGCCATCGCTCCAGGCTCTAGTTCCTTCAGGTTAAGCCATTAATGCCAGGTTTTTGGCTTGGTTTTGCCGGCAATGGCGCTGTCTTTCCCGGTGAGGCTGCTGGCCAGATTATCTCTGGTTTTGATCTGGTCGGCTATTATCTCCAGAAGCTTGTCACCGCCCCGGCGGTTCAAGTGGACAGTATCAAGGTAATCTCGATTGTTGAATCTTTTATCTGCGGTAAGATCCACCCAGGTGGCGCCATTCTTCTCGCAACTGGTGGATATGCTCTGACGAAAGTCATTCCAGAATTTATCGGGTAGAAGAGCGCGGTTAGGCCAGAGGCTAGGCATACCGAGAACCAGTACCTCGATGTCCTTATCTTTCAGATCTTTCAAGAAAGCGTTGAAGAAACGTTTCTGGGGCTCATAAATGGACGGATAAGCGTTCTTGTACCGACGTTGATACTCGTGCATGTTGTTGACGAAGTGATAGAACGGTCTGGGCGGAATAACCCAGACTCCCGGTTTTACCTCCGATTGCTTTCCATAGATGGCGTTCAGAACATCTTCGGTTGTCTTCGTCTTTTTACCGGCCGAAGCGACTTTCTCCTCTTCGCCTTGATCGGCTACAGGATCTTTCAGGTTGCTTTTTCCTGTGAGAGCGATCGATAGTTTATCTGATGCCTGGCGAGAGATCTTCGGAATCGTGTCTTTGATGACTCTGCCCACGGCCATGATCGGCAAGTGATCATTGATTATCCACTCCAATCTTTCGATGGGGTCTATGAAGGCGGAATCAGAGAGGGCTCCTAAATTGGCGTAAGGAGCAAGGAAGTAGAACGGCTCTGTGGAGCTGACCGATGGCATGGTATTGTCGATGAAGTCACGGGGGTTGACTCCCACCACCACCAGTTTCGGCTTGTGTTTCTCATTGAACAGTGTGTTTGAGACAAGATAGTGATCGGAAGCCATAGCTCCTCCCATGGCGAAGACATAGGCTTTCTTGTCAACGGAGAGGCGCTCTTCAAGCATGTCGCTGAGCATCTCGCTTTTCTTATCCGTGACACAGTCCACATTTTTCTGCAAGTAGTTGGCTTCGGAGGAATACACCGCCGATGACATCATAGAGCTTCCCATCAAGGCGATGTCGGCATCCGGGTGATCCTTCAAATAGTTGCGGGATACCCACCATACCCATCTACCTTTTTGACGTTTCTCGTTTGGGTTGTCCGTCAAAATCTTAGCGGTCAACTCCTTCTTCTCTTTCGGCACGGCGCTTACTATCAGGACATTCGCCATGACAAAAAGAATGAAAGCTGCCAGGGTGCGGCTTGTTATCAAACTTGTGGTTTTTGCTTTGTCACTCATCGGTCTTGCTTTACTGCTCCGTACTTTTCTTTTCATCGATATCGCGTGTAGAGATTTTCAAGTTTTTAGGATCTGGGAAAGCTCTGTTTAATGTTCCGGACGCGGCCAGGCGGTCGGTTAAAAGGTCAATGAACTTGATTCCGCCCCGGGCGTTCATATGAACACCGTCATGGAAATCAGGTTTAGTGAAAACATCATGGTTGTTCATATCGTAGAACTCTGTGTTCGCGCTGGCGGAGGCGAACTGGCGAACCCTATCCATGTATTTGTCGTAGTGTTCTTGTTTGAGAAGCTTGAGGTTGTCCAGGGTGATAGGCATGTTGACGACCACAAGCGTGATCCCATTTTTCGCGGTGAATTCCGATAGCTGGTTCAAGAAGAACATCTGGGTTTCAAATGCCACCGGATTTGGTTTTTTGTACCGGTGTACATACTCGATGGAATTGTCTATATACTCGGAAGGTTTGGAAAGGTCGTCGGGATTGCACATATTGGCCTGGGGATGAAACTCGCCTTTCTTATACTCCGGCAAGAGTTTGACCCGGTCCCAGTAGGTGAAGGGTTTGTTTTTGCTGGAAGGAGGAGCGGGAACGAAGCGCTCCATAAAACTTTCATAGTCCGAATAGCCCGTCATCTGCAAATCCACCGCATGTTTGTAGAAATAGAGGTTCTTTTGCAGCGCTCTATTTATCTTGTCTAGGGGGGAGGTGAATATTTTGTCTTCCATCGCGCCGATATCCACCACTCTACTTAAGTAGGTGAAGGGTTCGGTGTCCTGGGGACCGGCTAACTCACTGTCGATGAAGTCCCGGGGAGCGATTCCATAGACGACGAGGTTCGGCTTTTGACCGGTCTTGATCATCGCTTTGATGGTCATGAGAGCGTCCGAGGGCATCTGACCCGGGGTGGAGAGGTTGAAAGTGTTTACCGCAACTCCGGTTTTTCTTGCCAGCTTTTCATCAAAGAGACGGCTCTTGTGGTAGTGAACCAGGTCCAGATTCTCCTGGTAATGGGTGGCGTCGGCGCTATTGAGCGCGCTGACGGTAAGGGATGAACCAAGAATTGCCGCGTTATATGTGGCGTCGGTGGCGTTTAGGTCCTTCATCAGCCACCAGGCCCATCCTTTGTAGGGGAATTTGTATTGATCGAATTGATCGGTTCCCGGACCGGCCGTCATTAGGACCGCGTTTATTCCGATAAAGATGATGGATGCCGCTACCGCTGTACTCTTCAATCCCTTCTTCCGGGGCGATAAGCTCTTTTCGCCGGCTATGGATTTTGATTTTGTCGTCTTTCCCTGTACCGGGGTTTTCAGACTGTTCATAGTCTTGAATCCTCCCGGTCTGCGATGGATTTTGCTCTGTCAGAATTTGTCA
>JAUIJG010000304.1 GCA_030431355.1 bacterium | reverse complement strand
GGGCTACCAGAAGCTCCGCCCGGTCGGCGGTAAGCTCGGCTTTCCTGGACCAATCGTATAAAGCTACCATCAGGCCAATCTGGGCCAGACCGCCTCGCACACCGAAGAGCTGTTCGAAGAAGTTTTTGAGAGCGTAGGCGATGGTCATATAGAGAACATGGCCGGCTTTGACATGGCCGAGTTCATGGCCGAGGACCGCCCTCAGTTCGTCTTCATTGAGCAGGTCCACCAGGCTTGAGTGGAGCACAATCATCGGTCTTTCCACACCGATGGTCATGGCGTTGGGCATGGGATGGGAGGCAAGGAATAGATCCGGCTCCTGCACATCCAGCACTTCAATGGCTTCTTTATAAAGCTGATAGATCTTGGGGCACTGTTTCGGAGTGACGTGCACGGCACGGCCGAGAAACTGCATTCTAAAAATTCTCTCGTAGCCAAGTTCTATTAATCTGGCAAAGAGTTTGTCCAGTACCGGAATCTTTTTGAGAGCGTCAAGGGCTGCCCGGTCGGCAGGATGCTCGAAAGCACTTGATGACAGTCTTGGAAAGGTTTTCCTCGTATCGGTTTGGGCAGGGCTCATATCTGGTTGCATCCTCCGGCGAAAAATACTCCTATCTATTTCTACCCTATTGACCTGGACTTTGCTCGAAATAGGAGTCTCTTAATTACAGGCCTGTTAAAAATTCAGGATTTACCCTGAGTATTCCTTAGCTTATTTGCCTTAGCTTACCTTGCTCAGTTTATTTGCGTTCAATTTTCAGGAGATACGGATAGTATTTCCAGCCCTCTTCCTGCCACCAGGGTGACCCGGGACTTGAGGGAGACCGAAGAAGCTGCTTCGATAACCGACCGAGATTCCTTTTGAACCGGTTGAGTTGGATTTTTGATGTCGACCACGGTGAGAAGGTCTTTGCCTTTTTCGTTTCGACCGATGGTCACAACCCTATTACCCAGGGCCGAGAGAGCTGTTCCATCGTGGGGAAGGGGCGTGTTGCCCAGGATATTCAACTCTTCGTCTTTGGCGGAGAGAACTAACAAAAAGCCTTTAGAGCTCTGATCTATGGCGGTTACAACTATGTATTCGTCAAGAAGCCAGGCATCTCGAACCGCGTAGTTGTCGAAATGTCGGTGACCGACTTTCTTTACTTCGGCACCGGCGGTGTAGATGGCGACGTCATTCAGGTCAGAGAGAAGCAGCCTGCCACCGTTCGCCTTCAGTCTGGTGAAGTTGCCTGGAATGTCCATGCTTGATTGAGCATCCAGGCTATCTGAGTATACTTTGAACGGAAAGAGCCGGGTCACTTTACCGAAAGGCTGTACTACATAAGCTTTGTGCTGCTCTTTGTCGAAAGCGATGCTTTTCCCTTTTACCTTTTCCAGGGCGACATTTTTATCGATATTGTCCATCTTTCTCAACATTAGCCCGTCTTTGCTGAGGCAAAGGATATAGCTACCGGCGCCCACCATGGATTTGACCGGAGTGGAAAGAAGTACTTTTGCGTCGATTTTAGGGCTTTCGGGATCCGACAAATCATATTTAATCAACTCACCGGCAGCGAGTACCGCGGAGGCACCCCAGCTAGCCATATTAGATGCGCCCATCCGGGGAATTGTGTAGTGGTACTGGGGTCTCCACTCTCTCTTCTCTAGTTTCAGGGTCTCAATGCCCGACCAACCAGAGGCGAGAAAAAGGGTCTTGCCGTCGAAAACCAGGTTGCTGGCAGTGTTGCGGTGCTTATCTACTGTGTTACGAGTAATCTCGGTGGCTGTTAACAGATTCGCGTGTTTGTCCACGCTCAAGCTAAGCAGTTTGGTTCCGTTTTTACTGTTACCGGCAACCAGAACTTCATTTCTGGTGACAATAAGGTCCGAAATCTTCTCTAATTGATTAAGAGTTACTCCCGCCACTATATTCGGTTCGGGTTTCAGACCCACCGAACGGGCTTCCGGGTTCCCGTTTTTGTCTACTCCACCCAGTACAATGACGTCTCTGTAGCGGGATAAAATGTTGTAGGAGCCGTTCAATTCCAGGTTTTTGTATAGCTGTGGAGAGGTTTTGCTCGACAGGTTGATAAAGCTCAACTGAGAATTCTCGTTGTCGGAACTCAGCGCTATCAGATTCTTTCGGTCGAAGTCCATTGCCACTACCGGTGTCTTGGTGGTGATTGTGGATAGAACAGTCGGTTCTTTATCCGAAGAGTTGCTCTTCTTCGAATCGACTACTAAAATAAGGTTTTCGTTATTGGTCGATAGACCGGCTATGAAGAGCAGACCTCTGTCTGCCAATAGAAGCTTGCCTTCCTTCAGCTCTTTGACTGTTTTTGTTGACACCACCGATGGTTCTTCCATATGGCGTGTCTCAATTTCGGTGAGCAAGCATGTCTGGCTTTCACCGCGCACGTGTTTGTTCACCAGGGCGTAAGCTTTGCTGCTGTCTGAATCTATGGATACAAGCTTCTTACCGATGCCGGAGATCTCTCCCATCACAGTGGGTTCGGTTCCTTTGTAGCCTGCTTTTCTGAAGTCCACGATGGACAGTCTGCCGTACTTGTTCGCCACCAGGAGTTTGTCTCTTTTGAGAGAGAGAACGAAGTCCGGTGAGATTGCCGGCGGCCATGGCTTTTTGGCAATTACATGGGTGCCTTCTGTCTCTGCGCTTCGCCTCTTCTTGCGAGCCTGGCCGGGCTCGGCAACCCAGGTGGTCATCAAGCAAAGCACTAGAGAAAATGAAAAAACTAATCTACCGACAAGCAGAAAGAAACGTCGGGTAAGCATTGGTATGGATTTAAACTCCCTTTTACTACTTTAGAGAACGCGGGCAAGAAAACTCACTATCCAGTTGATGCAAATTATTGCAACAATCGGAGAGAAGTCGATATTTCCTACCGGCGGAATAATCTTTCTAAAGGGTGCGATCACTGGTCTGACGATATCGTCCAGAAGCTTGAAGGGCTGGCTGCCCCAGTTAATGGACGGAAACCAACTGCAGACACACCACACTAAAAGTAGTAGATTGAAAAGTTGGAGAAGGTTAACTAAAATCGCGGCAATCGGGCTCATGCTCTCACCTTGGTATTGTATAAATCACCCATTAAGGCTGATTGTAACATTATATCGGCTCCTTTCCAAAGATATCTAAGAAGCGGTTAGAAATTCAATTTGGACAGTTTAAAAAAGAACCAGGAATTGGAATTGATCGATCAGATCCGGGATTGGACCGGGTCACCGTTTATTGGCGACGATTGTGCCGTTCTGGGGGCTGGAACCCTTGCCAGCGTGGACACCCTGGTGGATGAAGTGCACTTTATAAGTGAACAGATCGACTTTCGTGACCTTGGCTGGAAAGCTGTGGCTGTGAACCTGAGCGACATAGCGGCCATGGGGGGGCGTCCTCGCTATGTTCTGGTCAGTCTCTCGGTCCCGGATAGTTTTTGCCGGAGCAAAATCAAGAATATATATGATGGGATCATGGAGTGTACTTCGGCTTTTCGAGTGAGAGTTGCCGGTGGCGATCTTACCGGTGGTAGTGTATTGAGCATAAGTGTTACTGTACTTGGCGATGCTCACGAAGATGGTCTTCTTTTGCGAAGCGGAGCCAAGCCATCGGACCTGGTCGTGGTGACCGGAGATTTCGGGGCAAGCGCTTGCGGTTTTTTCAGTCTTGATAAACCTGAGCTGAAGACGCCTTATTGCAAAAACCGGCATTTTCGACCGAAGCCCAGACTCTGTGAATCCTGGGCTTTGATGCGTGCAACCCGAGGAAGGGGCGCTCTCATGGATGCCAGTGACGGTCTGGCCGATGCCCTCTTTCAAATTGCTCTTGCCAGTGATTGTGATATCTCCCTGGATGCTGAAAAAGTACCAGTTCATCAAGAATGCCTGGAAACAGCAAGACAGGTGGGGCTTGATCATTTAGACTGGGCTCTCTACGGAGGGGAAGATTATGAGTTAGTTGCCTGTCTGGACAGGAGTTCTTTTGAAGCCCTTTCTAAGGAACATGGTCAGACGCCTTTTAACTCGTTTCATGTGATTGGTGAGGTCCGCCAGAAAGCAGCCGAGCAGGTATCGGTGACGATTCATCTGGACAATGAGAGAACCGGCACGATCGATATGGGAAAATCTTTCCAACATTTCAAAAGTGATTGAGAGGACGCGACGGTGACTAATACTAAAGCAGTTGAAATTCTTGACGGGAAAGAGGTTGCGAAATCCGTTCGACTTGATTTGAAGAAGCAAGTCGCGAAATTCAAAGAGGATGGTCATCGTGCCCCGGGTTTGGCGGTTGTGCTGGTTGGAGATAATCCGGCCAGTGAGCTGTATGTGCGCAACAAAATCAAAGCGTGCGCCAAAGTTGGTATAGAAAGTGTGCTGAAGCGCTTCGACAAAGGCGCCAGTCAGGAAGAAGTACAAAGCTGTATCAAAGAACTGAACCAGTCCGATACTGTAGATGGTATTCTCGTTCAACTGCCTCTTCCTGATCATCTGGATGAGGAGCTGATTTTAAAAGATATAGATCCGAACAAAGACGCTGATGGATTGCATCCCTACAACCTTGGCTGCCTCACCAGTGGAGCGGAAGGATTGCGTCCCTGCACTCCTAATGGAGTGATCACCCTTCTTGATTATTACAAGGTTCCTATCGAAGGTGCTAAAGCAGTGGTGGTAGGACGTTCTAAGCTAGTGGGCAAACCAGCGGCGCTGCTTCTTTTGGAACGCAATGCCACAGTCACCATCTGTCACAGTCGCACCAAGAATCTGGAAGAGGTTGTTAGAGGGGCTGAGATTTTGGTTGTTGCTGTGGGTAGATCCGAATTCGTTCCCGGTGAATGGATCCGACCGGGTGCAGTGGTAATTGATGTGGGTATTCACTATCACGAAAAAGAAGACGGTAAATCCCGTATTTGTGGTGATGTCGATTTTGCCAGCGCTTCCGAAGTTGCTGGTAAGATAACACCGGTGCCGGGAGGAGTTGGCCCCATGACGGTGGCACAGCTTCTGGCTAATACAGTGCAATCTTTTAAAAGAACTTTGCAGATCAATTAGGCGAGTCAGTTAACGCGAAGGGAATGACAAAGAAACCTGCCAGAAAGCCATTACCATTGTGGTCGCGATTGCTTATCGTGCTCGTGTCCATGATGTTCTTTGGTTCTATATACGGTATCGTGCTGGGAACAGTCTCGTTCAAGAAGGCTTTCGAAAACTGTCAGGAAACCAGCCATATAAAGCAGGTTGCCCAGAAAATTTTGAAGTTCCCCACACCTTTGCCTTCTGGCTATAAATACAGTCTTGGTGTGGATCTGGACTTCTTCGGTATGAATGTCAAGTTTGTGGGAATCGACTACAAAGAAGGGAAACAACAACTTCTCTTTGTCTCCCTCAACTCAATCAATCCCGACCGCAGCCCCCGGACCATGCTTCAGTCCGCCTACGACATCGGCGTGAACACCCCCAGTGTTTCAGGAAAATTCACCGAGACCCTTTCAAAAGGACGATGGACCTTTGAGGGCTCATCCATGCCGTACATCGTAGGCAAACTGAAAGACGTGGATGACAAAGAACATGTTGGGCTGGTTGCTTGTATGATAATGCCGGAGAAGAAGCGCACCTTATTTCTCTACGCTGTGGAGCCAGGTGAGAAGGAGAAGTTTGACATCAATGTCAGTATGGGACTTCTCAAAGAGATCCGCGGCTTCTAAATAAACGCTTGAAAAGTAGGGCTTGAAAACAGTTGGTCCTTGACACCCTTCTGCTTTTCCTGCTTTTTCGAACCATATTAGGAAAGACTAACTTAAAGGTTAACAATCCGTCTCTGCGGCACTTCGGCTAAAAGAGGCAGCCGGAGCCTGTTTTGGCCTGATTGTTCTTCGCGTGGGCTCTGGCGGATTTGAAAAACAGATTAATCGCCTGTTCTAATTGACCTCATTCGCCCTATACTGTCTTAAGTTAGAGGGAATATCGGAACAGGAGTTTTTAGATGAGCGCTACGGAACATCAAGATCCAAGCAAAGGCTGGTTGACTTTTTTCTTCGTGTGTTTCGCGATCACTGTTTTCGGGATTGGTGTCTGGGCGTTGTATGCCGGTTTGACCCACGATCCCCACGCAGAACCCAGTGAGCCTTCCGGTGGCCACGGAATGATTCTGCCAGGTGAGGAATTGAACCGCTATCCTCTGGTCTGAGTTTTTCTATGTATTCCGCGGAGATAGTTGCCATAGGAACAGAGATACTCCTGGGGCAGATCACCGATACTAATAGCCAATTTATTAGCGATGAGCTGGCAAGGCTTGGGATAAATTGCTTCTACCATACTACTGTCGGCGACAATCCGGAGAGGATTGTCGCTGTTTTGCGTCAGGCGGCCAGTCGCTCTGATCTGGTTTTTACCTCCGGTGGCCTGGGACCGACCGCGGATGATCTGACCATGCAGTGTATAGCTGATGCTTTCGGCAGCCGCCTGGTCATGGATGAAGTTGTTCTGGCGGAGCTGACCGAGTTTTTCAAAGGTCGCGGATATGACATGCCGGAGTCAAACAAGAAGCAGGCGATGCGTCCGGAGGGATCCAGTCTGTTGCCCAACCCCAGGGGAAGAGCTCCCGATATTATCTGTAGTCTTGATCTCGATTCATTGAGAGAGAAAGG
>JAUIJG010000303.1 GCA_030431355.1 bacterium | reverse complement strand
GTTACCTATACCGGGCTGAGGAACCGAGCTGGTGCTGGCTCTCATCTTTTCCAGGTCTTTTACGGTTGCTCCGTCATTTTCATCAAACCATTCGTCGTTGGAATATTCTTCCACCGATTTTATGTCTCGTTTGAGCAAGCCAGCTACCCGGCGCAATTCAGAGTCGTAAGATTTGTCGTTCTCAACAATCTCGAACTCGTCGGCGGTTAAGAAGCCGTCCTTATTCTTATCAAAATCCGCAAAGTCAACTTGAAAGGTAAGCAGCGGATCTTCTATGTGCCCAGCCGATTTCTGACTGGCACGATCCTCAACGGATTTGACTCCATCGGCATCAGATCGCCCGGAGCGACCCTTTGCAATATCAGCAGTTTTATTATTCTTCGACTCTTGGGAAAGGTCTTCCATCAACCACTCCTGTCAGGCTCATCAAATGACCGGACTTGAAGACCAGGACAACGGTCTTTCAGGAAGTATCTATTCGAGTAAACAACTTTCTGGACACAATTTCATGGGGGAAACTACGAAATATCAAAAGTTTCAACAATTCCAATCCTTTCCGGTCCGGCAATTCCAAGTCCTCCATATCTTTGGCTCCTGCCAGCCAGGCAATTCTTGGAAAGCACCGTGCTACTAGAGAAGGGTCAAGGTCCATAGATTTAATTCAGAACATGGATGGTGGAGATTCAGATCAAGAGATGCAATTCAAATCTTATTTATCCAGGCACAAAGCAGCCTTTTACACACTCGGGCTGGTCTCAACCTTCGTGATTCTAGCTTTCTTTGCTCTGTGCAAATCAAGTGAGACAATCTGGCATATGGCCACAGGCAATACTGATGTGGTTGTCCCAGATCACAAAGCCTTGAACAAGGGCGTGAGAATCTACGATGGGGAGGACAGGCTAATTTGCATCCTCAAGGAAGGACAGGATAGAACCGCAGTGCCGCTGTCAAAAGTCTCCCCGGCGATGAAAAAAGCCATAGTAGCCGCCGAAGATCGGCGCTTTTACAACCATTCCGGAATTGATCCGGTCGGAATCGTGAGAGCGGCAGTGACCAACAGTAAAGAAGGAGAGATTGTCGAGGGAGCATCCACCATCACGCAGCAACTGATCAGAAATCTCTACTTGAATCCCCGGGATCAAAGCTATAAACGCAAATTCATCGAAGCACTGGGCGCTGTCTCCGCAGAGTCTAAATATGGAAAAGAAGAGATTCTGGAGTCTTATCTCAATGTTGTCTACTTCGGTAGTGGCAAGTACGGTATTGAAGACGCTGCCAGGTATTACTTCGACAAACGAGCGCAAAATCTCAACTATGCCGAGTCGGCTTATCTTGCCGGATTGGTGAAAGCGCCTTCTGTCTATGGCTCAGAGAAGCATTTCAAGCAAGCCCAGGAACGAAAAAATTTGGTCCTGAATTTGCTGGCAGAGACAGGAGCGATATCAAGCAAGGATCTTCTAAAAGCCAGAAAGTACAAACTAAAATTGGTCCGAAAAGATGAGAAGCTGGCTCTGGGACATTACGTCTCAAAAGTCCGAGAGAGACTTGAGCAAGAGCTGGGTGACGAACTCTGGAAAGGAGAATGGCAAGTCTACACCTACATGAATCCGGAGGCGCAGAAATTAGCCCAGGCGGCTGTCAGCAAGGGTATAGAGAAAGCGCCTTCCGGTGTTAATCAGGGTGCCCTGGTCTCTATCGACCAGCATACAGGCGGCGTGATCGCAATGGTAGGAGGAAAGGGTGACTTTGAAGAATCTCCCTGGAACAGAGCAGATCATCCTCACACCGCCGGGAGTATCATCAAACCGTTTGTATATCTTGCCGCTCTTCAAAATGGAGTTGTTAAAGTGGATTCGATGATCAATGACGAAGAGATGATTATCAAGCAAGGTGAAAGTGATAGTAGCGCCTACAAGCCGGTAAATTACGACCACCACTATCGTGGCTGGATGACTGTTCGCAAAGCCCTGGTAACTTCCAGAAACACCTGCAGTGTCAGAGTCGCCCAATCGGTTGGTATTCCCCATGTTGTTAACACCGCCAGACTTGCCGGGTTAAAATCCCCCATGGAAAATTGTCCGGCGCTTGCGCTTGGTTGCTGCGCGCTTACTCCGGTTGAAGCAGCCACGGCATTTTCAACCATCGCAAGGGGTGGAGTCCGGCTGGAGCCTCAATTTCTCAGACGAATTGAGACCAGAGACGGAGAGGTTGTTAGAGAATTCAATCCGACCCCCTATCAATGCCTACCGGAGAAGCAATGCCTCCAGATACTAGACGTGTTGAAAGATGTTGTCGCTTACGGAACCGGAGCCGGAGCAAGGCTCAGCAAGATTGAAGTAGCCGGAAAAACCGGCACCGCCGATGACTCCAAAGACCTCTGGTTTGTCGGTATGACCCCGGAGGTGACAACCTCCGTCTGGGCTGGCAATGATGAGAACGACAGAGTTAAAAGCAGGTCAGCCACAGGGGGCAGGGTATGCGCGAGAATCTGGAGAGACTTTAATGCCGGCTATATAAAAACAGTAAACAAACCGGAAAAAACTCGCTTTGAAGAGCCTGATGTGAAGCTCATAGTAAAAGCGCCTGAGATAGATCCCTCTTACTTTGCATACTTCCCCGGCTATGACAGCTCCTCTATGCTTTCCAGACTTCAATACGAGACCAGCGCAGGAATAGCACCAGCCTCCAGGATTGCCCTGGTCAAAGCTCTTGAAGACAGGGTGGAATACCAGTTTGAACTAGAGTCGGAGTTTAATGAAGGTTCAAAGCGAACACTGGAGCAAGACAAAGAACAAGAGACCCTGAGGGTCTCTTACGTCGAACGGCAGCGTCGCGCTGAGCCTGTCTATCGCGAAACTCAGCTAAATTATCTAGGAAATTAGCTATCTAGCCAACTGGCCAACCAGCCAATTAATGTGAAAAATGTGGTTGTAGGTCTATGCAAAACTTACCTAGATCCGGTATTTATAGTAAAGCTTATGTAGGGTCGGTTGGGTAGGCAATGGAGACCGTTAAATCTGCTAAAAGGCAAGTAAGTCAATGACTTTCAGCTTATTTGATTGTAGTGGAGCCAGAGACAGTAGACAGTGATAAAGGACAACAACATAGGAGCTGAATTGCCCACAGCGGATTTGGCTTCATGCGATAAGGAACCGATTCATATACCGGAAGCAGTTCAGCCCCATGGCTATTTACTGCTTGCCGACGGTAAAAGCGGTTCCATCGCAAGAGTAAGTGAGAATATACCAGAGAAATTTGGTATCAATCTTGACACTATTTTAGGCAAGAATATTCGCGATGTTTTAGAGGTTTGCGAGCCGGACAACCTTGATGAAGTAGTCTCTTCACTAAACGACAGACCCCAACAATTCACTGCCCGGGCCTTCGGAACAAAAGAGAAGATGTATTTGACGGCTCACGCTATAGCCGAATTTCATGTTTTCGAATTGGAGCCTATACCTTCGGTCAGGGAAAACGAATCTTCCGTTCTATGCAAGAAAGTTGCTTTCGGAGCAAAACTGCTCAGGGAGCCTTCTTCGACCACGGAAATGTCCGTTGAGTTGGCCAAAATCATCAGAGAGATTACCGCCTATGACCGGGTGATGATTTATCAGTTTGACGAAGACTGGCATGGCAGTGTAATAGCAGAGTCTAAATCGGAGCGGCTGAAGGATTCGTTCTATAATCAGCATTTTCCTGCCAGTGATATTCCCCAGCAAGCAAGAGAACTCTACGAAAGAAATCTCCTGAGAATAGTCTACGAAGTGGATTACACCCCGGCTAAACTTATTCCCGCCGACAAAGAGCTTGATATGAGCATGAGCATACTCAGAAGCGTCTCTCCGGTGCACAGGGAGTATCTGAGAAACATGGGAGTAAGCGCCACTCTGGTCGTGTCCATAATAGCCTTCGGCAAACTCTGGGGACTGATCTCATGCCACCACTACAGCCCTGGAAAAACCATCAGTATCGATGCTCGAGATGCATGTCTTACCCTCTCCTGCATCGCCGGCTCCTATGTGGAATCAAAATTGTCCACCCTGCAAGATCAAAGACAGGCGGAGTTCGAGGTTCAGTTTGCCGAGTTCATGGATTCCCTTGAAAGCTGGAACGGGGACATGAATGAACTTCGTGAAGATGCAGGCGAAACCCTTTCGAATCTTATTCCCTCAGACAAATTTTTTATTCTTACAAAAGACGACAAGAAAAAAGCTTCTTCTTCTGCGAAAAGCGCAAAGAGCATAGAAAAAAGACTGTTCGAATTTCTTGAGTCTGGACAAGACACCCCATTTCACACAAAAAAGTTGGCTTCTCAATTGGACCTCAAGGATGACGAAGCGAAAGAATACGCCGGTGTTCTTGCCCTACACATACCTGAGTTTGGATGGCTGGTCTGGACAAGAAGAGAACAGGTCGGCTCGAGAACCTGGGCAGGAAATCCCCATAAACCGGCAGAGTTGACGGACGAAAACGAAATGAGGCTTACTCCAAGGAAGTCATTTGAAGCCTGGGAAGAGCTGGTGAGAGGAACCGCGCATCCATTTTCCGATGTGGAAATCAGGCAAGCAAAATCCGTTAAACAGACCATTCAAGATCAATTGATAAGAATCAGCGTAAATCAGAACAAGCTCCTGGTATCAATAGTAGAGGCCACCGATGACGCGGTACTTGCCTGCTCCCAGGAAGGGGAGCTATTGTCCTGGAATCCCAGCTCCGAAGCATTGCTGGGTATCAACACGGTCACTGCCGGTGGTGATGAAAGACACGTAACCACAGGAAGTAAACGCACAGACAAAGAGCTGGAGGAGCTTGTAAAAGAGATCTGCTCCGGTGAAGAATACAGCGAATTTTTCGAAATCGACTATAGAAGAACAGACAAAAGGAAGCTTCATCTGGCAGTGAAAGCGTTCAACATCACAGAATCAGATTCGGAGTCGGCTTTCAGAGCGGCGGTAATAAGAGACATCACCGAGAGAAAAAAAGCAGAGACAGAATTACTCATGCTGTCCCAGGAACTGGCAGAGACAAACGACATTCTCGAAGAGCATATATGGAGCCTCGCCCATGATCTCAAAGAGCCTGTGCGAGTGATGACCACATATTCAATGCTGCTCGACCAGGAGCTTGCCGACCGTAAAAATGATGATACCAAAGAGCTTGTGGAGACAATCAAGAAAAATGGCGACTCCGCCATGCAGAGAATCGACGC
The DNA here is from genome assembly GCA_030431355.1 of bacterium. The sequence continues at coordinate 1,450 of JAUIJG010000303.1, read as the reverse complement.
GGTGATAAAGTTTGCCCAGATAGAAAAAGCGCCTATTAAGCTGACAAGATTAGAAGCGGTAGAAGTCCTGGAAGAAGCTCTCAATTCACTCGAAACACAAATTCATAACACCGGCGCCAAAGTCACCTATGATGAAATACCGCCCGTCAAAGCACATCGACCATATTTAAAAATGGCTTTTGAAAGCCTTATTTCAAATTCGATAAAGTTTAGCGGCGATAAAAAACCAAAGATTGTTGTTGACTCTGAGGTTCAACAAGGCAAAGTAACTATCTCCGTTACCGACAATGGTATCGGAATGAAAAATGCCTCGGAAGAATCTGTTTTCAACATGTTCCGCACAACCGAAACAGGAGGAACCGGTGTCGGTCTTTCATACGCGAAAAGAGCGATTCAGTTGAGCGGCGGCAAAATATGGTTCGACAAGAAGCATAACGATGGTGCCAGATTTTTCATACAGTTGAAGAAAGCCTGAAACAGCTACATCAGTAACAGATAGAATTTGACAAGAAAAGAGCGAGCATTGAAAGCTCGCTCTTTTTTGCATGGACTGGTTACGAAATACCAACTAAATTTTGCACTCGCCAGCTGCGGAAAGTTTGCCAGCTCTTCGTATCAACGCGGATAGTTTGACATCGAGTGACCTGGCAATCCGCATGAGAACAGATAAAGATGGTTCGGTATCACCCGTCTCTATCTTTACTATTTCTGTCCGCTTGCAATTACTGGTTTTAGCCAGTCTCTCCTGAGAATAGCCCTGCTCCTCGCGAAGAGTGGCAATGGCTCTTCCTAAACAATCCATTTTAGCTGTATTGTTCATATTATCCATGCAATTTTTATAGCAAAAAAGGCTGTACTTATTGCCGAATCAAACTGGAAAAACTTCACCGAACGTTAATACTACTTCTTCGCCACAATTTTAACTTTCGACCCATCCACCCAGTGCTTGAATTCATCGCAATAGTATAGATACGCTCTGCTCGCCGGTCCTTTGTAGACCCCTGGAACTGCTGCGACCAGACTCAGCGGGATATCGAGCTTGGCTTTCGCCCGTAAACTCCTCCAGTAAAGAACAATATCACGTCCTTTTACTTCATAAGAATCGATCTTTTTTAGTTTGACCAACTCTTTAAGCTGATCATAGCGGGGCTCAAGACCTCCTGGAATACCGACAATCGCAACCGGTGAAGGAACAGCCTCATCCGCTAGATTCAGAACAGTCACCATGGCATCAGTTGAAGCGCCTTCTAAAACAGTGGATTGCGCCAAGTTAACCGCAATTTTTACTTTGCATTTCTTCGATGCTTTAGGGGTGAGAGTGTTGTAATTGGATGCGAAAGTATAAGGCAGAGTACTGCCACCCTTCATCTCTATCTCCACAATGTGTTTACCAGAAGTGAGATTCTTACTCAGATCGGGCAATTCAATGGTGCCTCTACTACTCTTATCA
>JAUIJG010000302.1 GCA_030431355.1 bacterium | reverse complement strand
GCACTCCGCCCTACATGCCGCCCGAGCAGGCGAACGGCGACATCGAGCAGGTCGACCAGCGTTCGGACGTCTTCGCGCTCGGCGCGATGCTGTGTGAAGTGCTGACCGGCGCGCCGCCCTACACCGGAGCCTCCCGCGACGACGTCGTGATGAAGGCCTGTGGAGCCGAGCTGCAGGAGGCGTTCGCCGCGCTCGACGCGTGCGGTGCCGACCCGGAGCTGAAAGAGGCCCTGAAGAATCACTTCATCAAGAAGTTCTTCTCTCTGATAGACGCCAGTGAGCCACAGCAAAGAGAGCTAAACGCCTTATTTGACAGCCAGTTTGAATACGCTAAACCCCTGCGTGCGAAAATGCGAGCCCAGGGAATAGAGATTGCCGACATGGTAGCGGACGAATCGGTCTCAAACGAAGCCCTGAGCAAGAAAATAGACTCGGTCAAAGCGATTCATGAACAGATCGCCAACCGAAGAAGAGCTACCATGATGAAGGTGCGTTCGACGCTCACGAAGGAGCAAAAGGAGATCATTGCCCATAAAATGAAAGCTCGCCTCACCGGAAATCCTAGATTAGGCTTATTCTTGAACGACAGCGGCAGGTAATTGATCAATGAGACAGGAAGGCTCGGTATACTTAGGCACAATGTCGAATACCCTGGACTGGATAGTCAACCAAGTGACTGACCGAATGCACAAATCCGATTCCCTAAAAGAAGTGAGTGATCAAAATCTGATCAGCTCTGCTCAAAAAGGCGACAAAAAGTGCTTCGAGGTTCTTGTTCGCCGCTACCAGAAGCAGGTCTACAACATAGTCTTTCAAATGCTTCGCAATCATGAACAGACAGCAGACGTGACCCAGGAGACTTTTTTAAAAGTGTACCGAGCCCTGGACTCCTTTGACAATTCCAGGGAGTTCCGCCCATGGCTATTGAGGATAGCCAGGAATACCACCCTGAATCTAATTAGAGCAAGGAAGTATGAAGCTTCCCTTGACGATGACTCGCTATATAAAGAACCCGTCACCGAATCCGATGCTTCAACGGAGATTGATAGAAAGCTATCCCAAAAGTCATTTGCTCAAGCATTATCTACGATACCAGCAAATCAAAAGGAAGCCTTCCTGCTCAAATATCAACAGGACCTTTCATATAATGAAATCAGTGAGATAATGGGAATCTCTATTAGTTCAATAAAATCACTGCTATTCAGAGCCAGGGAAAATCTCCGCAAAAAATTGGTGATAACTGATACCGGCATCGAAACAAAAGATGAGATAGAAGAAGATGGAAAATAAATTGACCGGAGAACCGAATAACGGAATCGACTGCAACTCTTTTCAGGAAGAATATGACAGTCTCGAAAAGCTCTCCCCCGACCAAAAGAGCCACTTAAACCTCTGTCAAGATTGCTCCCTCTGGCAAACTGAAGTGGATGAACTGACTGTCATGGCACAGGCTGCTCCCCAGTTCGACGTCGGTGAAAATTTGACTCAAAAAATTCTTTCGGGAGTAGAAGGAATAGAACTAGAGAGAAAAAGCAAACTAAATAGCGTGGTTACTTTCTGCCTCTTCGGCTTTTTCATATGGCTTCTCTTCTTCCAGGACTCCCTTGAGTCAATCTGGGGACTGGCATCCTGGCTCCTTGGCTTCGGGATAATAGCCTGTCTCAAACTCCTGATATCCGATGGATCCGGAACAGATAAAATTCAACCAGCTAACTAACCCCTTCGATTGAAAATGATCAGACAAGCACTCACCAGGAAAAAACTCAACTACAAATTCAAGTTGCCAGAGAAAATTTTGCTATGGCTTTCTCTCAGTATTCTTGCCATAACCCTGTTGTTTTCTGTCTCTCCGGTAGAAGCCCAGACCCAACCAGAGGTCCAGGAGACTGTTCAAAGCGCAAGACAAGAGAGCGTATCAGAGAAGAAGAGTTTTCTTGACAATTTTCCTCGCCTTCAAAAAGAGCGACAGAAATTAAAGAAGAAGAAAAAATACGTAGTAGAGATACAGAATTGGCAGAATAAACCTAAACCACCGGTGGCATCATTTTTGTTTTGTTGCCTTATCTCCGGGCTGGCCATAGGCTTTTTCGCCGGCCTGAGCGAAGAGTCTAAAGCAGCTTGTAAAAGTCACTACTGGCGATGCTTTGGAAGAGCGCTTGTTGCCAACATCAGTTTGTTTGTAATGTTCCGCATCTTCATAGAGAACAAAGTGACCCAGCCCCTGGCTATTCTGTTTGCCGGAGTATTGCAGCTGCTACTGGTGGCAGGCCTGGCAGTCTCAATATTGATGATTGGTGAGAGTCTGGTTACAAGATTGAAATTAGACCGTCCTCAATTCATCAGCCTCAGGCCAAAATTGAAAAACTTGCTAATTATCTTTGCCGGTTCGCTAATTGCCTGCCTATTGATTCAAATACCGGACTTAGGAAGGTTACCGAAACCCGGCATGAGAATAGTATTACTCATAGCCACCCTGGGAGAAGGCGGTCTTCTTGCCGTACTGAGAAGGAAGAGAGACTGACCAGCGGCTCTTCTAACTGGCTAGCATTTTCCTCTCTTTTGAGATTACCAGATTAGAAGCCGCCAGAGTAAGCCCTTCCGAGCAGTCGGAATCTAGAGTCCGTCCGACGGAAGCAGCCACCAGTCTCAAGGAGTTCATGAGCGTTTCCATCTCTTCTAGAGAAAGCGCCTGCCTTGCGTCAGAGACTGACTCCCGGGGACGGGGATGACACTCAATCAAGAGACCATCGGCGCCCACTGCCACCGCTGCCCGGGCAAGATCCGCCACCAACTCCGACCGGCCTGCCGCATGGCTGGGGTCTACAATGACAGGAAGATCCGTCATGTACTTCAATGCCACCACCGCTCCGAGATCGAGCACATTTCTAGTGGACGGATCGAAGCTTCTGATACCACGCTCACAGAGGATGACCCTCTGATTCCCACCGGCAAGTATGTACTCGGCAGCCATAACCATCTCATCCAGCGTAGCGGAGAGCCCACGTTTGAGAATAACCGGCTTATCAACCTGGCCAAGTGATTTGAGAAGCTCAAAATTCTGCATATTGCGAGAGCCGACCTGCAGCACGTCGCTTACACCGCAGACACTTTCAAGATGCTCCCCGGACATCACTTCGGTGACAATAGAAACACCAAACTCCTCCTTAATAGCCCGCAAAATCTCGATTCCGGAAAGACCGGCGCCCTGATAGGAATACGGTGAAGTTCTCGGCTTATAAATACACCCTCTTATATGGGAGACACCGATACTCGTAAGACTCTCCGTCACGGTCTTCATCTGTTCCAGATCTTCCACGGCACAAGGGCCGGAAATTACAGTCAGGGACTTCCCACCGCATTTAACACCATTACCAAGCTCGACCAACTTTGTAGGTCTTGCATTACAACTCAATTCTGTCGACTCTAACATGATAAACCTCGCTATATTTCTCAAAAACAAAACCGGCTCCTGTCTTCACTGGAGCCGGTCGGTAACAAATCTCGAATTCTTATCTACTACTTTTATATAGATTCACTGGATAAGAACAGAACCTTGAAACAGGCGGCGCCAGGCAAAGGAAAGCCACCAGAGCCAGGTACCGTTTTCAAATTTGATATGAATGCTATTCATAAAAATCTCTCTGTCCTATCTATCTACAACAATCAAGAATCAATGCCCCTTCAAAAAAAAACCGTGGTTCCTAAAACCACGGTCCACCTGAGTTCAATAGCTTGCAGCGCTAGACAACTTCAGGAGGACAAATTTTTTGCCAGGACTTAATTATCGATTTGGTCATGGATCTCACAAAGACGGAAAAACTGTTTCCGTGTTTAAACTACAATAATAGAATGACCGGACTTTGGAAATCCGTCAATAAGAAGTTACTTTCAGTAAAGCCTAAATGAACATATTAATCGCCCTGGACGGCTCCGCTTGCTCAATAACCGCAGTGGACGAGATCGTGAAAAGACCCTGGCCTACCGACGCGGTAGTGAAAGTTATTCATATAGTTGAGCCTTTTCATACCGAGCGAGGTGCCTGGCACGCAAACTATGTCCCCATAGCCATAAAAGTCCAGAAGGAGCTATTGGAAGCCGGCAGGCAACTTGTCCTTGAACCGGCGGAAAAGCTGAAAGCTTGTTTCGGAGAGAAGAATGTTTCTTGTGAAGTCCAGGAAGGTTACACCGCTGACTGCATCCTGGATATTGCCGAGTCCTGGCCGGCTGACCTCATAGTTGTAGGCTCCCATGGCAGAAAAGGTTTTACTCGCTTCTTGCTCGGCAGTGTTTCTCAGTCCATTGTCTCCCGCGCCAATTGCTCGGTGGAAGTCGTGCGGGAGAAGAAAAAGTGCGAGAAGTTCGAAGAGAATAATTAAGCAGGACTCAGATTCGAGCCCTGCTCCGAAAAGTTTGTCTCATAAGCAGAGATTGACAGCATTTAATATGAAGCTGCCTCTCTCCAATGATTGTTTTGAATTAATCCGCGTCTTTGGGCGTTTTGTATGGCTCAAAGAAGGCCGCCCAGCCGCCAAGAACAAACATAGAAAGAACCAGGTATACACCAACAGTGCATACAAAGAGTTCCCATGGCGTGTCGAATGCTTCTGTCACTGATTCAACTCCAATCGATTAAATAAGGTCGGATTCTAATAAGTAAGACACTATCCAATATAACATCTTGTCGAGATTATAAACATTTGAGGCTTAGCGTTCAATCCTGGCAAAAAGGGCTAACCCCTTGTAATTTAACGCTATTCGCCGATTCACCGGGCTTAACATGCTCCTGGCAGCCGGGCGAAACTATGATATAAATGCTCAGAATGCAAATACTATCCGAACCTTATAGACAGGGGGAAATTGAATGAACTCTACAAAACGGTACCTGCCGCTTTCTCTGGTGCTCGTGCTCGTTTGCTCAGTTTCAGACGCAAAGGCTAATTCAGCCCTCGACCCTTATGCTCATGTCAAAGCCCCCTCCGCAAAAGAGCAGGAAAAAACAGCCATTCCTTCGGTGGATAGTATTACTACACCCACTAGCTACGTAACCGTGAACATGAGTGAAGCGGGTGAAGAGAAGAAGAGCGGTCTGGTCGGCTCCATGCTGGGCTCTATCACCGCCCCCACAAAAACCATTAAGAAAGCCAGCTCCGGAATGGTTTCCGGTACAAAGGCGGCTGGAGCCAATTTTGTCAAAGGCGGAAAAATGCTTGGTGACGGAATGGCAAAAGGCGCTTCCGTTATCGGCGCTGGAATCATGACTTCCGGGGAGAAATTCGTAGACGGAACCCAGGCAGTGGGCAGCAAGATTGCCAACGTCGTGCCGGGAAGATCCCAGAGCCCCCACAAAACCGCCTCTCGTGTAAGCGAGATGTATGAAAACAAAGCCATCGAAGAGCTTGCCAAAGTTGATAATAAGGAAGTGGCCAAGCAAGTGGCCCAGGCAACCCAGGACTCCAAGGATAAAGCGACAAATTCCAGAAGATCCTTCCTCAGCCTGGACAAACGCTCCAAATCCAAAGTCAATCCTAACGCTGAGCCTGCAACCAACGGATTCCTTGAAGGAGCCCTGGCCAACGAAGCAAAACAGAAGCACGATGAAGTGGTCGGAGAATCGAAAGAGCCGGTCAAAACCATCGCCACCAAACCCCTGGATGCTCCCAAGGGCAAAAAGAAATGGGGTCTGGGCAAAATAAGCACTCCCAAAATTGGTCTTGGTCTGTTCAAAAAAGATGCTCCTGACGCCAAAGCTGCCCCAGCTACAGAAGTGGCAAGCAAGAGTTCCGAAGCAAACGATCTTCAACCCCAGGAGCCGGCCCAAACTCAAATATCCGCTGCTCCTACTGAGCAACCAGCAACCCAGGAAACTGAACCCCAGTCTTTTGTGGCTGACGCCGGTGCAAAAGAGGATAAAAAAGGCAAGTTCGGACTGCCCCCTATCTCAATCGGCAAAGGCTTGAGCATGCCTAAACTGAGACTCAATCCTTTTTCCAAGAAGTCCAAGGATCAAGTCAATCCTAATCCTGAGTCCCAGACAGCCAGCAAGAAGGACATCCAGCTCTAAGACTTGGAAGACCTGAAAGCCTATCTGAGGCCTACCCTTGTCCTTGAATCGAGAAAACTTTCTCAATTCGTCGGTCTTAAGGTGCTCATCGCCAGTGAAACCTTTCAACACACAGGCAGCTTCAAGTACAGAGCCGCCTGCAACGTGGTGCTCAATAGCAAGAGCAATCATCTGATCACAATCTCCTCGGGCAATTTCGGTCAAGCCCTCGCCTGCGCTTGCCAGCAGTTTGAAAAGAGCTGCACAATCTTGATGCCCGCAACTTCAGCCCGGGTAAAAATCGAAGCCGTGAGAGGATATGGCGCCACCGTCAAACTTGTGGATACAGAAAAACGCTCTCGAGCCGAGCACTTGAGCGAATTTGTATCGAGTCTGGCAGAAAGCCACGAAGTGGTAAGTCCCTACGACGACGACCGGGTAATAGATGGTAATTCCAGCCTGGCTGATGATCTTCTGGAGCATAAAGAACAATTCGACACAGTTCTGGTGCCGGTAGGCGGAGGCGGTCTGGCAAGCGGTCTGGTGAAGGGTCTGAAGAGAAACAATCTGGATGCCACTGTCTATGGTGTGGAACCGGTGCTCGCTAATGACGCGGCACGTTCCTTGAGAAGCGGCAAGTTAGAGAG
>JAUIJG010000301.1 GCA_030431355.1 bacterium | reverse complement strand
GAAATCACCACTTTCACTGGATTCCGGAGCATTGCTGTAATCAGGAGCCTGGCTGGAGGGCTGGGGTGAGGACTGGGCAGGGACCTGCTTGTCCAGAGGCTTGTTGACATCATAGAAAACTTCCCCACTGGTATCCTGAATCGGCTGACCAGACCCGGCATCCGAACCGGCTGGAGCGCCAGTACCGGTGAACTCAGTCTTTGCCTCCTGGTCGCCGGGATTAACCGCAGGAGCAGGATCCTCTTTGGGAATAAGCAATCCCAGAAGAAGCAGAAGAGTAAAAATGGTACCCACCGTCACGGACAGTCGGCGGTCATGAACTTTCCATCTTTACGCCTGAACAGTGGTGCGTTTTCACGATTTTCCCGCTTAAATATAAGCGCCATCGCTTCCGGTTTGTCCATGCCATCAAAGTTGTAAACCAGCTGCTTGCACATGCCGCAATATCGAAACTGATCATCGTAGCCGTCGTCTTCCCATTTCCACTGGCAGGGCTTGGCAGTCTTATAGTTATCTATGGGAATCCGCTCTTTTATCGGCTGGTTGGCGAACTCCTTCTCCTTCTCCTCGATCTCCTTCCTGGTCTTAGCTTCTATTCGTTGCATGGACTCGGACAGCTTGTCGAGAATAAGTTCATGGTCAAGCATCGTCCTGGCAACGAAACTCTCTTTCGGAGACTCTTCCGCGACTTGTTGGCCTTCTTGAGATTCCAGAGAGAATGAAACTTTGATGTCGGTCAAACTCCTGGAGATCGGTCGATTGCCAATCTCTTGGGATAGCTTTTTATTGGCTTCATCTATCTCCCGTGCGGCTTCCAGAACCTTCTCTTGCAATTGATTAGGAAGATCCATCTCAATCATGGTCTTCGCTACTTTTCTGCCTTCCCCGGCGTCTTCCTCAACTTCTTTCTCCGTGCTTTCTGTAAGCGGCTCCAGTTGACTCAAATCAGGCAAATCTGCCTCGAGCATTGTTTTAGCTACTTTTCTCTCACCCGGTTCATCTAAAGGTTCCAGTTCTCTTGCCTGGGCTTCGGCGGCAGCTTTGATTTTCTCAAGGTCAGGCGACTCGCTTTCAAGCATGGTCTTGGCCACTCGTCTGCCACTGTTTTCGGAAGAGTCAGTCTCTTTTTCTAGCTGGGCAGCCTTTTCCATGACCGAGCTAATGTCGGTTTCGAGCATGGTTTTAGCCACTTCCCGGGGCGGCTCAAAATTCTTTTGTTCCTCAGCATCGGTGGAACTCTCATCGGAGCTGTCGGCGGCTTCTTCACCGACCTCGAATTTGACCTCTTCTAAAGCCCCGGTGACCTCGTCTTGCTCCTCTAGCTCAGCCTCTTCGACAGCCTCTTTCAGAGCTTCTTTATCCATCTCCTTGGTGGCGCGGAAGTCGGCGAAGAGATTCTTGAGAACCTCCTCTTTCGGACCCTCTGCCTCATCACCATCCGGCCCATCTGAGTCGGAGGCATCTTCCCCGGCATCCTTCTGGGATTCCTCAGCCTGTGCCTCGGACTCTTCTTCCGAGGAGTCTAGTTCGCTGGAATCTTTATCTTTGTCTGTCTCTTTATCAACCACGGCTCTACCCAATTGAAAAACGCCAACTATAATACCGAATTGAAGCTTAAGGCAGAATGTTCTTGTCTAACTATTAGCATTGCAAAAATTGTAATATGCTCATCTAAGACCCGGCTAAATAGCCGACCCACAGAGTATATTATTCAAAGCCTTACCCGGGACAAGACTTTTCAATTCGCCAAATCCCGGACAGAGGCAGCCCTGAGAGAATCGATGCGATGAGTAAAACCAAACCAATCTCAAAAGCTCGAAATAGAAAAAAAGGAACGAGCCTCACCGAGGCGATAATAGCCGCCATGATTTTTGTGCCGGTCACCCTATTTATGCTCGACCTTACCGTTATCGTATTAGCCAATTCAAAAAATGACCAGGCCGCTAAGAGTGCCGCCCGGGCCGCGGCAAACCAGCCGGATGCGGGCAAAGCTAACCAGGCCGCCTGGAAAGCCCTGCAATCTTTTAAAACAAGCTCAATAGTCAAATCGGTCACTTTTAACTGCAACTACACCAATGACATGGTCACTTGCAAAACTAGAATGACCGTTCAACTTCCTATCCCATTTCCCGGCTTCAATACAATGGTTTTTCAAGCTCAGGCTAAAGAACCTGTGGTGGGAGCCCCCGCCAAGTAACCAGAGGAAAATGTTCAATGCCTACAAAAATCCCGCTGAATAAAAGCCGTCGCAAGAAACTGGGCTCGATGATCACCCTTTCTACGGTGCTCATGTTGGCTCTTATCGTGCTTGGCATGGGATTTGTGGCATTGCTTATGTTCATGGGTGGCCAGTCCGAGACAAAGAACGCCTCCGATGCCGGAGCTCTCAATGTCGGAAAGAAGGCGATGGACAAAAGCGCCCCAACCCTGGCAGGCGTAGGCATTTTTAATGATGTGAATAGCGATAAAGAGACTGGAAACCTGGCTCCCATCGGCAGCCCTTCCACCACTCTGCGACGGATCAATAGAATTTGGGCCAAAGCCATGCTAATAGCCATCAATGCTGAAGCGGCAGGTGGCCAGGCCGGCTCCGGTACTTCTAACGCATCCAACGCAAGAAACTCAGCTTTGCAAGCGAGCAATTCTCTTGCAGCGATTCTGAAGAATTCAAACACGCTTCATGGATTTTTCACCGAATACGCTTCATCCAATTCAGTTCGCATGCTGGGGATGGGAGCCCAGGTGAAGGTCAAACCCGGTGCCGGCTGGGAAACCTCTTTGATGAACCGGGGCAAAGAGAGCAATATCACCCTGGCTGGGAAACCATCCAATAACTTTTACATGCCCCCGGGCTACAACCTACCCGCCAATTACTACACCCAGACTACCCGCACGGCAGCCCAGGCCAACGCAGGCAACAAATATTTCTTGAAAGGCTACACACCTCTTACCGTGGGTGGAGACGATTTCTGGCAGGTACCTTTCTTATTTGAAGAAAAACCACACTTAGTATCACGAACAGTCTTTGATCAAAACACCCAGTCTGCCAGCAACCTGAGCTGGAACAATGCTGTTCCAAACGCTTTCTCTGTCCATGGACAGGCCATCAAAAATGCCACCCTGGGCGAGGAGGCACGCTCCTTTGTTCTGTCAAACCCGCGGCAAACCTTCAAAATGTCGATGCCGCAGTCATATGTACATATAAAGGTGGAAGATCCCCATTCTGAATTCTACTTCTATCCAACCGGTCTGATTGCTCCGGTTAGATTCGGCGCAAACCAGACTTATGGCTTTACCCCCACGAACCATTCTGTGACAATGCCCTTTGGAGGATTGCTGTGTTCCAGCGTTGCAGGAAACAGTGTCATCGTCGGACTGGACGTGGTCGGCCGGACCCTTGACCAGGTAATCTTCGGAATCCCTGGCGGCAATACTACGGATCTTGAAAATCAGATAACAGCCAGAGTCAACCAGATAATATCCAAGGTAGGCGTGTCGAAAACAAAAAATGACATGCATGCCTGCCTTAGCAATCCAGCCACCATAGGATTTCTAGTGGCCGGACAGAGAGACTTTTATATCTTTACCAAAAATGGTGAAGACCTGACTTGCCAACCCAAAGCCCTGGCTCTTGGGATGGCTCCCTGGTTAGCAACGAAGATAAATAATAGTCCAGACGGAACCGAATCCGTCTCGGTAAACGAAGCAACCATGCCCTTTGCCGGTGCTCATATTCCTACCGTGGTGCCCTTGCCTGCCCATGTGGTCCTATTGCAGGTAGGTTGGTCTAATTGGAAGAAAAAAGTTTGGTGGGAGCCCGGCACCGGATATAATGGCAATCTTGGAAGAGTACGGGTCAAACGCTGGACCGAAGTCCATAACCGCGGCGTATGTGTTCCGGTAATTCCATAAAACCAGTAATGCAAATTGAAAGTAGGACGATTATCGTCCTTTATTAAAGAACCAGGAGATGTTTACCATGGTTCCGGGCATTTTCGGATCCGGGTTCTTGTAACAGTAGAGCATAATACGACTCGGACCTTTTGTCCCGTCGAGCATATAAAACTGTTGACCGGCACTCATGGTACTACGCAGGTTTTCGGTCGGAACTTTCATCACCCACTTATCGCGTCGACAAACAGATTCATACCATTTAAAAACTTTGGCCGGGTCGTCTTTGGTGATCAGATTGGCTGATGCGCTGGGAGAGCCCTGGGTAGAATGAATGAAATTTGTTTTTACCAGGTTATTCTTGTAAACCGGCACGGGAAAGTTAGAGGGGATCGTAGTGGAATGCTGGGAACCAGGAATCTGGGTCCGGGCAATCTCAAGGGCTCTGGCCCTGGAGATGTTCCTATTACCTTTATTAGTCTGGGGATCAGCACTAGCGCCGGAAGAAACCAGTCCCATAGTGATTGCGGTCAAAACCGAACAATGCAGTAGTCTCCGCATGATTTTCACGAGCTTTTTCGATTCAGTCATAACTTCCCCAATTGGTCAATTTCCTAAAGTGTACTCCATCCACCGGAAGAAGACAGGGATTAGGAGCCTGGATACATTAAGATACTGCAAGTCTAAAACAGAAGGAATGGTGGAATTAACGTGATAGAATCGCCCTGTTGCTTGTATTGAGCGAGGACATATGAAGGCAGCGGTAATTGGCGGCAACGGTTTCATTGGGACCAGCCTGGTAGAACATCTTCTTGAAAGCGGCGTAAAAGTAAGGGTCTTCGACCTTTACCCAAGTCGATTCAGCGAACCTCTGGACGAAGTAGAATACCTGACAGGCGATCTGGGCAATCATGGCGACTTGCACGAGGCCGTTAAAGGTATGGATTGGGTCTTCCACCTTGCTTACACAACGCTGCCCGAATCGTCCAATAAAGATCCGGGACATGATGTCCGTACCAACGTGATCGACACCCTCCAGTTGCTGGAAGAATGCCGGAACAACAAGGTGAAGAAATTCATTTTCATCTCCTCGGGCGGTACTGTGTACGGCACGCCCCAGAGTGTTCCTATAAAGGAAGATCACCCCACGGATCCCCTCTGTTCTTATGGAATAACCAAACTCACAATCGAAAAGTATCTTCAGTTGTTTCACCATCTCTATGGGCTTGAGTATGTCTCGGCCAGACTGGCTAATCCCTATGGGGAAAGACAGAATCCAAATTCGAAACAGGGCGCTATCGGAGTGTTTTTAGGAAGAATCGCTCGGGGGCAACCTGTCACCAAATTCGGTGACGGTAATGCGGTTCGAGACTTCATATATATAGGCGACTCGGCCAAAGCACTTGTGGCATGCGCCCGCTATCAACCTAAAGAGACAGACCCGCGGATCTTCAACATCGGCTCCGGGGAAGGCTATTCTATTAATCAGATTATCGAAACAATAAAAGAGGTTGTCGATGTTCCGGTTCAAGTGGAATCCACTCCGGCAAGAAAAGTAGATGTGCCATCCAATGTCCTGGATATAAGCAGAGCTGAAAAGTATTTGGGCTGGAAGCCAGAAATGGATTTAAATACCGGGATTTCCAGAGCCTGGCAATGGACAAAGTCTCTCAGCCTCGTCTAAATCGATCATTTACCCAAGGCAAGAATTAAATTATTGCAAGTATCCATCCGACAACCGTCTATGCCGAAAACCAATTAGCCGCCATCTCTTTGCAAGCCAGCAGTATTCAGCCCTTCAGGAAATCAAAGTGCCTGCGGAAAACTGTGTTGCTCTGAATTCGTTAAAATTTCCTACTACACATTAGGAATTGCCAAGTTGACCAGAACGCTCCACTAGGGGAGAATCTGTAGGTTGTTGAGAACCAACCTCTCAGGGCTAAGAGCATAGTGGAAAATCAGATCAACCCCGAACTCTCGATCATCGTAGCGGTCTATAACGAAGATTCCAGAAATCTTCTCAAGCTAATAGACCGCCTGGACCTGGTCTTAAGCCCGGAGAAGGTGTCTTACGAGATTATTTTCGTCAATGACGGCAGTCGTGAGCCCACTTCCAACGCCCTTCGTCATATAGCCGTTGAATCCAAAAACATAAAGCTGGTCGAACTTTCGAGAAATTTTGGTCAACAAGCAGCCATTACCGCAGGACTGGACCACGCCACAGGCCAGGCTGTAATAAATATGGATTCTGATCTTCAGGATCCCCCGGAGCTAATCCCGGCCATGCTGGAGAAGTGGAAAGAAGGCTACGACGTAGTCTATGCCACCCGTTCCAGGCGCAGAGACAGAAAGTCCAAAAGATTGACCGCGTTCTTGTTTTATCGAATCCTGGGTTCCATGTCTTCGGTGGAAATCCCATGGGATACCGGCGACTTCAGACTTATCGACAGGGTCGTGGTGGATGCTTTAAGAAGTATGCCCGAGAAAACCCGTTTTATCCGAGGAATGATTCCCTGGCTTGGCTTCAAGCAATGCGGAGTTCCCCTGGACAGGGACGCCAGAGAGCTGGGTGAAAGCTCCTACACCATCAAAAAATTATTCGGTCTTGCCCTGGATGGTCTCATCTCATTCAGCGCTGCTCCTCTGTTTTTCATATCCGGTTTCGGCATGATTATGAGCGCATTATCTGCCTTAGCTTTCGTGACAGTCTTCATCTTAAGTGAATTTGTGGTCACCAACTTTGCTCTCCTCCTCGGTTTCGCCTGTCTCTGCGGTTTGCAGATAACAGTTCTGGGAGTA